>CAININ010000462.1 GCA_903849265.1 uncultured Acidimicrobiaceae bacterium | reverse complement strand
GATGGTGCCGATGGCCGCGTTAGCGAACGATGGTCCGGTGAACCAGATGTTGCCGTTCGGTCCGGTCGATAGGCCCTGCACGGCGACGATCCCGTCGACCGCAGGTACTGCGGGCAGGACCGGCGGTACGGCCGACGTCACCTCGGTGATGACCCCTGTCGTCGTGACCTGGCCGACGGCCTGTGTGGACCCGGCGTCCGAGAACCAGAGGTTGCCGTCCGGGCCGGCGATGATCATCTCTGGCCGAGATCCCACAGACAGGCCGGTCGAGAACTCTGTGATGGCGCCAACTGCGGTGATCCTTGCGATGGCTGGGGTGGTGCCGAGATCGGTGAACCAGACGTTGCCGTCAGGGCCAGCCACGAGGCCGAATGGGCGGGCTCCGGGGTTGAGCCCGGCGGTGAACTCGGTGATGACCCCGGAGGTGGTGACGGAACCCATTGCGGCGGTCGAAGCGTTGTCGGTAAACCAGAGACTGCCCCCTGGCACGCTGACGATCAGGTCAGGGAAGCTTCCTGGGGCCAGACCGTCCGAATACTCGGTGATCATTCCGGTGGTGGTCACCTTTCCGATGAGCGAGGTGGTTCCCCCTCCGGTGAACCACAGGTTGGCGTCGGGGCCGACGGTCAGATCCCACGGTTGCACTCCGGCATCCAGGCCGGACGTGAAGAGGGTGATCACGCCAGGCGGCGTTATCCGGCCGATGGCTGGTGTCCCTCCATCGCTGGTGAACCACACGTTGCCATCGGGACCCGCCACCATCGCGCCGACGAAGGACCTGGGGGCGAGGCCGTCCGAGAACTCGGTGATCACACCAGCGGGTGTGATCCGGCCGATGGCTGGCGTCGATCCGCCGTCGCCGAACCACATGTTGCCGTCGGGACCCGCCACCAACTTCTCTGGGTACGAGCCGACCCCGAGCCCAGCCGAGAACTCGGTAATCACACCGGCCGGCGTGATCCTGCCGATGCCGTTCGTCGAGCCGACGTAGACGAACCACAGGTTTCCGTCCGGCCCGGTGACGATGTTCCTCGGCTGGGCGTCGGCGGCAAGGCCCGAGTTGTAGAAGGCAGTGGAGAACCCGGGTGCGGTTACCTGAATGATCGGAGTCCCCGACGAAACACCTGGAGCGACCAGGCCGCCGAAGCCGGCCGCGGCCAAGACGAGCAAGGGGACGAGGACCGATCGGGAAAGCACGCGCATGACGCCTCCATCTGTCGTGGGACTCCAGGGGAAACCTACGCCGGAGGCTGGCAGTTCGGAAGGGCCGTTTTGCCCTACTGGAGAGTCCGCCCAGCCTTCGACGGGTGCGTTGTGGGGAAGGAGATCCGCTCAACGGCGAAGTACCGCAAGTCCCGGCGTCCCGGCGTCCGGGCGTCCCGGCGTCCGGAACGGCAAGCCCTTAGACGAGTCCGTGGCCCCACGGCCGCCCTGGTGCTGTGCCTGGCGGGCAGGCGAACACCCCGCTGCCCGTATGGACCAGATAGGTGCTGAGGGCATCCTGGCTGGCCAGTCGTCGCTGAATGGGCACGAACTGGGCACCCGGGTCCTTTTGGAAGCAGATGAAGAAGAGGCCGGCATCGAGTTCGCCGGTGGCCGGATCGACCCCGTCGACGAAGCTGTAGCCGCGGCGCAGGATTGCGGCCCCATGGTTGGTCGTCGCTGACGCCACCCTGATGTGGGCGCCCGCCGGGATCCGGGGCGCTCCGAAATCGTCGAGGGCACCCAAGTCGACAGGATCGCGTTCGTGGGCAGACCCGAGCGGTGCGCCGACGGACTTCGCCCGGCCGATCGTCCGTTCCTGGTCGCCCAGGGTGCTGGCGTCCCACGCCTCGAGGTGAATCCGGATCCGACGGGCGACGAGGAAGGTGCCGCCGTGCATCCACGCCTGGTCGCCATGGCGGTCCACCCAGACGTGAGCATCCATGGTTCCCTCGTCTGTCGGGACCAGGTTGTTGGTCCCGTCCCGGAAACCGAGGAGGTTGCGAGGGGCCGCGGCCGTGGCGCTCGAGGACGCGGTGCGAGCGAACCCGACCTGCAGGTAGCGCAGCGTGGCCGATCCGAGGCCGATGCGCGTCAGGTTGTGAATGGCGTGGAACGCCACTTGGGCGTCGTCGGCACAGGCCTGGATGCAGATGTCGCCACCGGTCAATGTCGGGTCGAGGGCGTCCCCGGGGAAGGCCGGCAGGTCGATCAGCGCCGCCGGCCGCGTTGCAGCCAACCCGAACCGGTCGTCGAAGAGCGACGGCCCAAATCCGACGGTGAGGGTGAGACGGGACGGCTGCAGGTCCAGGGCCTCGCCGGTGTCGGCTGGGGGAGCGAAGGATCCTCCGGGCCCGGTCAGGGGCCGTCCTGTCGTCAACTGTTCGGCCGCGTCGGACCATTCGGCGAGCAGTGCGGCCAGACCGGCTCGACCGGCTGCCGTCACGTCAAAGGAAGCGAAGACCATCCTGGCCTGCTCCGGTGTGGCGATACCGGCTTGGTGGGCTCCGTGGAAGGGCAGGGCGACGCCGGAGTCTTCCGGGGCGGCAGCGGCGTCGGTCGACCCGGTTGCTGCGGCGGCAACGACCGCAGCGGTCGCCAGTCCGGAAGTTGCCAAGAGATGGCGCCGACTGAACGTCGGACCTCGTCGCTCCGTCATGACGGTGCCCCCGCGGTGCCGTAGGGGGTGAGGACCGCTGCCAGGCGGGCCAGGGTGGCGGCGGTCGCGTCGAGCTGACGCGACAGCGCCAAGCGGGCGGCAGCAGTCACCGAGCTGTCCGATACCACCGTGGGCGGCCCGAGGGCGCTGACCTGGGTATCGAGGACGGCGAATTGCCCGTCCACCGTCGCCGTCAGCCGTGGGGCGACGAGTCGGCCGAGCGGCTCGATCAATGAGAACGACCGGTGGGCCGCCGCCTCGGTGGCGGCCACATCGACCAGGCCGAGGTGTGAGTACTGCTCCTGTCCGTGGGGGAGAGCGACATCGACCACCCAGTTGAGCTGGCTGACGGCTACCACAGCGATGGCCTCGGGCCCGACCCGCTCCCTCGACAGCAGGTACTGGGCCACCGGTGCTTGGCCGCCGAGTGCAGTCACATCGGCGACGAGCGGTCCCGACGTCCACAAGTCGCGCTCGACGGCGTGGAGCCCCCCGAAGGATTCGTGTGGACCGACGTCGCCGGCCAGCTCGTCGAGGGTGGAGGCATTGACGGTGTTGCCCGATTCGAGGACGCGGAAGGCGTCGTAGTCGGCCTGGGCACTGAGTTCGGCGCTGCGGGCGGCCGTGATGTCCCCCGAGTCGGCGGCAGTTTGGAGCGCACTGACGGCGGAGACGAACGCGGCGGTGTCCGCGTCGACCTGGGCAGCAAAGGCGTGGGTGGCGGCCAGGGCGGCATGGGTAGAGGGGAGGGACCCCTTGGATACGTCGGTCCCGTAACGCGAGGTAACGCCTGCCTCGGGCCCTGCCACTGGTGTAGTGGTGCGGTGCCCCGTTTGGTCGGAAGCGGTCGTGCTCGATGGGTTCGAGCAGGCGGCGGCGGACACGGCCAGTGTCAGGACGAACGCGATGGCGAGCCCCACGGACGGGAGCCCGGTGCGGCCTACGCCCAGGGGATGAGCAGGGGGATGAGCAGGGGGATGAGCAGGGGGATGAGCCAGGAGAGGGGCCAGGGGATGAGCAGGGGGCAGGGGCATGTTCATGGAGAGGGCAAGGGCCGGTTCGCGATGTGTGTCGTGTCCTGGTCAAGGGTAGGGGACAGGGGCCCGCTGCGGTCGGCACCATGTCGCCCTCGGAATACACCCGCGTGGCGGGTAGACTAGAGAGATGTCTCCGAGTACTCCCTCTAGTTCACCGCGCCCGCGTAGCTCTGGCAGCGGTCCGAGGCCCGCATCCGGTCGACCGTCGGGCAGTACCGGCGGGTCGCGTTCGGGCGGTGCTGGCAAACGTCCATCAGGCACGGGCGGCGCAGGGCGTTCAGGTTCCGGGGGTGGCTCCAGCGCTGGTCGGAGTGACCGCACCGGCCGTCCCGGCGGGTCCGGATCCGGGCACGGCTCGAGCGACGGACCGAGTCGAGGCGGCTATAGCCGGCCGTCCGGCGCCGGCAGCAGCTCGGGCAGGCCTTCGGGATCCGGGCGACCCTCGGGATCCGGATCCTCTGGTAGTTCGAGCAGTGGACGGCCTCCCCGTCGTGACGGCGCATCGTCCGGCTACCAGGGAGCCAAGTCCGGCTACCAGGGCACCCGCAACGACCGTGACGGCGCATCGTCCGGCTACCAGGGAGCCAAGTCCGGCTACCAGGGCACCCGCACCGACCGTGACGGCGCATCGTCCGGTGGTCGTATCAGCGGCCGTCCGAGCGGACGCCCGCCGGCTCGCCGGGGTGGCCCAGGCGACGCCCCGGGCTACCGGGGCCGACCTTCCTCTGACCGGCCTGACGATCGGCCCGACCGGGGCCAGGTCGTCCGCAAGGGGTGGGGGAGCGTGGCGCGACGCGGAGCGAGCATCGTGCGCGACGGGATCGACCACGGTCCCGACGAGGACACTCCCGAAGGCCGCCGCCGGGCTCGCACCCGGACCGACGAGTTCGTGCCCGAGGAGTTCGTCCGGGTTGACGATCGCGAGGAGCAGCGCGCCGTGCGGGGTCGGGTTCCGGCGCCGCGTCCCGTGCGCGAGCCGGACGAGCTGTCCGCCGACATCGCCCAGGAGTTGGCCACCGCGGCCGGCCCCGACTGGAACTTCCTGCGGATCCGCATCACCGAACGGATGACCGCCGGCGTCGGTGCCTACGAACGTGAGCGCTACCGGGACGCGGCCCGGATCCTGCGAACTGTCGTCGACGCCGTGCCCAATGCCGCCACGCCCCGCGAGCTGCTCGGGATGTGCCAGTACCAACAGGGCCAGTGGAAGGCCGCCCTCCCCAACTTGGAGATGGTGGGCACCCTGACCGGCACCGTTGACCTTCACCCGGTCCGCATGGACTGCCTGCGGGCCCTTGGGCGGCCGAAGCGGGTCGAAGGACTCTTCGACGAGCTGCGGAAGGGCTCCCCAGATGCCGAGGTGCTGTCCGAGGGCCGGCTGGTCCTGGCTGGGACCCGCGCCGACGCAGGTGACCTCGATGGTGCGGTCTCCCTGTTGGTCGACGCCGGGGCCGGACGTCTGGTCCGCAACCCGGCCGACCGTCATCTTCGCCAGTGGTACGTGCTCGGGGACCTGATGGAGCGGTCCGGCGACCTGCCCAAGGCCAGGGAGCTGTTTCTGCGAGTGCGGGCCGCCGATCCCGAGGCCTATGACGTGTCGGAGCGCCTCGAATCGCTCGGTCCGCCGACCAAGGCACGCCGGTCGCCGAACCGGTCCCGCGGCGCCCATTAGGATCTTCGCCCATGAGCCTCGAACAACTCCTGGGTGACGAAGCAGACTCCCTGCTCAACCACACCGCTACCGCGTTTCCGTCCGATTTGCTGACCCTTCCGGGACCCGATGTCATCGATGACGTCTTCCGGGATTCGGATCGCTCACCGACCGTGCTGCGCAACCTCGGGACGCTCTACAACACGGGACGCCTCGCGGGCACCGGGTATGTCTCGATCCTCCCGGTCGACCAGGGCATCGAGCACTCGGCCGGAGCGAGCTTCGCCAAGTTCCCCGCCTACTTCGACCCGGCGCGCCTGTGCGACCTGGCCATCGCCGCCGACTGCAACGCCATCGCCACCACCCTGGGCGGGCTCGGCATCGTGTCCCGCCGCTACGTGCACAGGATCCCATTTCTGGTCAAGCTGAACCACAACAACTTCCTGAACTACCCGAACACCTACGACCAGGTGATGTTCTCCCAGGTCCGCCAAGCTGCCGACCTCGGCGCCGTCGGCGTCGGGGCCACGATCTACTTCGGCTCGGAAGGTGCGGACCGTCAGATCATCGAAGTGTCCCAGGCGTTCGCCGAGGCCCATCGGCTCGGCATGTTCACCGTGCTGTGGTGCTACCTCCGAAACCCGGCCTTCAAGCAGGCCGACACCGATTACCACGTGTCCGCCGACCTCACCGGACAGGCCAACCACCTGGGAGTGACGATCGAGGCGGACATCATCAAGCAGAAGCAGCCGGAGAACAACGGGGGCTACAACGCCCTCTCCTTCGGCAAGACGGACCCGCTCGTCTACTCGCAGCTCACCACCGATCACCCGATCGACCTCACCCGTTGGCAGGTCGTCAACTGCTACGCCGGTCGGATCCCCCTGATCAACTCGGGTGGCGAGTCCAAGGGGGCGGACGACCTCGCACAGGCCGTCCGCACCGCCGTCGTCAACAAGCGGGCTGGCGGCGCGGGCCTCATCGTGGGACGCAAGGCCTTCCAGCGGCCGACCGATGAAGGCGCGGCCCTCATCCATGCCATCCAGGACGTCTACCTCGACTCCTCGGTCACCATCGCCTAGCGGCGAACCTGTCGGCCGACCCGGCCAACAGGACTTGATGTGCACGACACAGCCGTCGCGGGCCACCCGGTGCGCGGCGGTAGTGTCGGAGCAAGCGCCGCCTGCCGGCGGCGACCGGTCAACGGGCTCCGATGAACGGGTCCCGAGTACGAACTGGGCGCCGACGAACGGCGTCCGAGCGCACCAGCGCAGTTGAACGCAGATGAATAGGAGCAAGGTGCCCGACACCACCATCGACCCGACGTCCCCCCACCTCATCGATCGAGTGGTCATCCGGTTCGCCGGTGACTCGGGCGACGGCATGCAACTCGCGGGCGACCGCTTCACCACGTCGTCGGCCTTGTTCGGCAACGACCTGGCCACCTTCCCGGACTTTCCTGCCGAGATCCGGGCCCCGGCCGGGACCCTGGCCGGCGTGTCTGCGTTCCAGGTCCACATCTCGGACCACACCATCTCGACCCCGGGTGACGCGCCGAACGTGCTGGTGGCCATGAACCCCGCAGC
Organism: uncultured Acidimicrobiaceae bacterium; assembly: GCA_903849265.1. Taxonomy (GTDB): domain Bacteria; phylum Actinomycetota; class Acidimicrobiia; order Acidimicrobiales; family RAAP-2; genus Bog-756. The sequence continues at coordinate 7,625 of CAININ010000462.1, read as the reverse complement.
GCTGCGCGCCAACGTCTCGTCGCTGCCCCAGGGTGCGACGATCATCGTCAACTCGGATGCGTTCGACGAGCGCAACCTGCACAAGGCCGGATACGACGTGGATCCCCTGGGGGACGGCTCGCTGTCCGCTTTCTCGGTCTACGAGGTCCCGATGACATCGATCACGACCGAGTCGTCCAAGGAGCTGGGGGTCAAGCCCCGCGACGCTGAGCGCTCCAAGAACTTCTTCGCTCTCGGTCTGATCAGCTGGCTCTACACCCGGCCGGTCGAGCCGACCCTCGAGTGGATCACCGAGAAGTACGCAGGAAAGGAGCTCGTGAAGGAGGCCAACCTGCGAGCCTTCAAAGCCGGGTACCACTTCGGCGACACCGCCGAGCTGTTCGAGTCCTCCTACGAGGTCAAGCCAGCCGTCCTCGAGCCCGGCGAGTACGCCAACGTCACTGGCAACACGGCCACCGCCTGGGGCCTCGTGGCCGCATCCATCACCAGCGGGTTGCCGCTCTTCCTCGGCACCTACCCCATCACTCCGGCCTCGGACATCCTCCACGAGCTGTCCAAGCACAAGCACTTCGGCATTCGCACCTTCCAGGCCGAAGATGAGATCTCCGGCATCGGCGCCGCCCTCGGGGCCGCATACGGCGGGGCCCTCGGGGTCACCACCACTTCGGGGCCAGGGCTCGACCTCAAGGCGGAGATGATGGGACTGGCCATCAGTCTCGAGCTTCCGCTGATCATCATCGACGTGCAACGGGGCGGTCCCTCAACCGGGCTCCCCACCAAGACCGAGCAGGCCGACCTGCTGCACGCCATGTACGGGCGTCACGGCGAGGCCCCGATGCCGATCATCGCGGCCCGGACCCCATCGCACTGCTTCGATGCCACCGTCGAGGCGGTCCGGATCGCCGTCAAGTACCGGACACCGGTCATCCTGCTGTCGGATGGCTACCTGGCCAACGGCACCGAGCCGTGGAAGCTTCCCGAGCTCGCCGACCAGCCTGCCATCGACCCGGACTTTGCGACCGGCCCCAACCACGTGCTCGACGACGGCACCGAGGTCTTCTGGCCGTTCCTGCGTGACCCCGAGACCCTGGCTCGGCCGTGGGCGCCGCCGGGACTCGCCGGTCTCGAGCACCGCATCGGTGGACTCGAGAAGGCCGACGGTTCCGGCAGCGTGGCCTACGACGGAGCGAATCACGAGCATATGAGCCGGCTTCGGGCGGCCAAGATCGCCGGGATCGCCGCCGACATCCCACCCACCGACGTCGACGACGAAGAGGGCGCCCGGGTCCTGGTGATCGGTTGGGGCTCCACCTACGGTGCCATCGCTGCGGGCGTGCAGCGAGTCCGCGCTCGTGGCCACAAGGTCGCCCAGGCGCACCTGGTCCACCTCAACCCGTTCCCGGCTGACTTGGGCGATGTGCTCAAGCGGTACGACAAGGTCCTGGTGCCCGAGGTCAATCTCGGCCAGCTGAGCCGCCTGCTGCGTGCCGAGTACCTGGTGGACGCACAGTCGCTCACCCAGGTGTCCGGCATCCCGTTCCGGGCCGCCTCCATGGAGTCGGCCCTACTGGAACTGATCGAAGAATCCGCCGACTCTGGGTCGGCCACCGAAGAGGGGTCCGACTGATGACCGATGTGAGCGAAACCGTGCCCGTCGCGCTGACCACCCGCAAGGACTGGTCTTCCGACCAAGAGGTCCGCTGGTGTCCCGGGTGCGGCGACTACTCGATCCTCTCTGCCGTCCAGACGCTCATGCCCGACCTCGGCGTCCGCCGGGAGTCGACGGTGTTCCTGTCCGGGATCGGCTGTGCTGCCCGGTTCCCGTACTACATGGACACCTACGGCATGCACTCCATCCACGGCCGGGCCCCGGCGATCGCCACCGGGCTCGCCACCACCAGGCCGGACCTCGACGTGTGGGTGGTGACTGGGGACGGCGACGCGCTGTCGATCGGTGGAAATCACCTCATCCATGCCCTGCGCCGAAACGTGAACATCACCATCTTGTTGTTCAACAACCAGATCTACGGGCTGACAAAGGGCCAGTACTCACCGACCTCGGAGGTGGCCAAGGTCACCAAGTCGACCCCGTTTGGCTCGCTCGAGCACCCGTTCAACCCGCTGAGCCTCGCCCTTGGGGCTGAGGCGGGCTTCGTGGCCCGCACCCACGACATGGACCGCAAGCACATGATGGAGACGTTCCGTCGGGCCCATGCCCACAAGGGCGCCTCGTTCGTCGAGATCTATCAGAACTGCAACGTCTTCAACGACGGAGCCTTCGAGCAGATCACCGGGAAGGACAACCGGGCGGACATGCTCATCCCGCTGATGCACGGGGAGCCCATCCGGTTCGGTTCTGAGGGCCAGTTCGGCGTGATCATGGACCCGGACGGTTCGGTCAAGGTGGTCGAGGTGGCCACCGTCGGTGAGGCGGCGCTGCTCGTCCACGACGAACATCTGGAGAACCCCGGTCTGGCCTTCCAGCTCAGCCGTCTGTCGAGGGGCCCCTACGAGCCCACGCCCATCGGTGTGTTCCGCGACGTCGACCACGACGAGTACGGACAGCAGATGGCGGAGCAGATCGATGCGGCCACCGAGCGACGGGGCCCAGGCGACTTTGCCGCCTTGCTGCGTTCGGGTTCGTCCTGGACGGTCTCGTAGGACTAGGCGGGACACCGGTCCGGTCGGACGGATAGGGCACGGTCGTGGACACCTACCTCCTGCTGTTGCGGGGGATCAACGTCGGTGGTCGCAACCGGCTCCCCATGGCTGACCTGCGGGTCCTGCTGTCCGGGCTCGGATTCGCTGACGTGGCCACGTACCTGCAGAGCGGCAACGTGGTCTGCACCGGTTCAGGCCGAGCTGGCGATGTGGCCGAACGGGTGGCCACGGCCATCGCAGACGAAATGAGCCTGACCGTGCCGGTGGTGGCTCGCACGTCCGCCGAGTGGGCGACGGTGATCGCCGGGAACCCGTTCGCGGGGGTGGAGGACGACCCGAAGCGGCTCCACGTCACCTTCCTCGCCGGCGAGCCAGATCCGAACCGAGTCAACGAACTGATGGCCGAGTCCGGGTCCTTCGAGCCGGACAAGGTTGCGGTGGTCGGCCCCGACGTCTATCTGCACGTTCCCCGTGGCTATTCGGACACCGGGCTGCAGAACGCCTTCCTAGAACGCAAGCTGGGACAGGTCGCCTCGACCAGGAACTGGCGCACGGTGACGGCGCTCGCCGAGCTGGCGGGCCTGCCTCGGACCGACCGGTCGTCGTAGCGAGCGATTGGTCAGGTCGTCGTAACGCCCGGTCCCACCGGTTGTCGTAACGCCCGATCAGTCAGGTTGTCGAACGCCCGGTCCGGCGACCCCGGGATTCGCAGTTCCTCCCCGGTCGGCGTCACTGTCCATCGCGAGTGCGATGGACATACCTCGTCAGGGGCCGGTCGGTGCCACCACTGCAGGCAGCGTGGTCGTCGGTGGCGGAGGCGTCACCCCTTGGTAGGTGGCGAAGTCACCGTCACCGTTCAGCACCATGCAGAACTGCTCGGACGGGCAGGACACCGAGGTGCCGTCCCCCGCGTAGCTCGATGCTGTGGGGATGACCTTCTGCGGAGCGGTCCAGGTTGTTCCAGTCGAACGGATGACGTTGCCGTAGGCATCGGCTGCCGTACACGTCGCAATGGTCGGACAGGAGACGGAATCGAGGGAGCCGTTGCTGTCCACCGCTCGCGGTGTCGACCACGCGGAGCCGGGAAGGCGCACCGACACCGTAGAGCCATGGACGGCGAAACATACCCTCGCCATGGGGCAGGACACCGCGGTATCTCCCGATGTCGGCCCGCTGGTCCACGGTGCGGCCGACACCGACCACGACGTGCCGTCGAAGTCGAGAACCGAAGCACCCACCATGGCGGTACACCATGACGGTCCGGTGCACGACACCCCGACACGACCTGACTGGAACAGGGCGACAGTGGAGGTGCCCACCCGGGTGGTGAAGGCCTGGAGGGTCGACCACGACCGGCCATGGAGGGTGGCCACGTGCCCGGTGTTGTCGACGTAGGCGCAGAACTGCGAACTCGGGCACGACACGGCGGCTGATCGGGATCCCTGGTGCCCAGGCCCTGGATCCGCGGGGTTCGGTGCTGATGCGGACCCTGCCGCCAGCGGTGCAGGCGGGGACCAGGTGGTGCCGTCTCCAAGCGTGGTGTGGCCAGAACCGTCCACTACGGCACACAGCGGACCACCGGTGCAGCTGATGGCGGGGAGCCATGGAGGGGGTGCGTTACCCGGTGCGGTGGCGAAGTAGGTGGCAGATGCGCTCCAGGCGGCTCCGTCCCACGAGGCGATGACCCCTGGCCCGGTGGCATCGGCGGCATCGGCCTCGTTGGAGCCTCCTCCGGTGGCCAGGCAGAAGACGACGGAGATGCAGGACACGGAGGTGAAGCCGCCCGCCGCCGGCAGCGTTGTGGCGGGCCGGGACCACCCCACGGTCGGGACCACGGGAGTGGGCACCGTCGTCGGGACAGCCGACGGCAAGGTTGTGGTGGTGGGTGGGCTGGTAGTGGGGGCGGAGGTAGTCGCCACCGAGTGGCGAACTCGGTTCGCTTGTGGCGAGGAGCAGGCCGACACGAAGATGAAGAGAACCAGGGCTGCACCTGCCGCCGCTCGCCGTCCCACTGCCACCTGCCCCTCCGAGTGAGATCGAGCCCGTTCCGCCCGGCAAGGCTAGCGGCGTCGGAGCCGCTGGCGTCGTCGGGGGCCGGTCAGCAGGGACTCGTCAACTGGGGTCGAGTGACCGGAAGACCATCCCCGTGCGGGGCTTCGGGTGGAAGAACGTGCTCTTCGGGGGCATCCGCCTGCGGGCGTCGGCCCAGCTGCGGATCTGGGTGATCGATACCGGTGGGAGGAGTACCGCTGCCTGGGCCGCCTCGGAGGCCACGGCATCGACCGCTGCCTGCCAGCTGTTGGCGAAGGCCAGCGCATGGTCGGGCAGCTCGGCAACCACCAGCGCCACCATCGACGACCAGAGGTCCGAACCGGCGGCCTCGGCCGTCCCGTCCTTCGGGTAGAGCAGCCAGCAGCCCGACGGCATGACCAGGGCCAGGGCCGAGGACTCACCCAGGGCGCCAGCGGTGCGCTCGTCGAAGTCGCCGGCGCGGGCGACGTCGAACCACGAGGCGAACACGTCCACCAGGTCGAGGCCCTCTGGCAGCCCGTCGAGGAGCCGGTGGATAGGGCCGACCGACAGCCGGTCGTCGGCCAACTCGACCACCAGGGCCAGGATCCCGTCTGCGCCCGGCGTGCCGGCGCCGTCCTCGGCGAAATACGTCGCCGCAGTGGCCAGCCGGTGGTGGCCATCGGCCACGACGACCGGGGCGGACGCCACCGTCGACCGCACCGACTCGATGACAGCGGAGTCGCTGATCGCCCACAGCTCGTGCACTACACCGTCATCATCGACCGCACTCCCCAGGGGCGCTGTATCGGTCTGCAACAGCGGGGTGAGGCCGGTGGCCAGCGAGAGGCCCCAGATGGGGGAGAGGTTGACCCGAGTCGCACGAAGCAGGTCGAGGCGGTCGCTCTTGGCCTTCGGGAGGGTCTCCTCGTGCGGCAGCGTGGTCGCCTGGCTGTCGTCGTCGAGCCCGAGCACGCCGAGCACGCCGAGCGTGGTCGCGCCGTCTGGTGCGGTCATGCGGTAGGCGTAGAAGACCGGTTCCGGATCACGGATGAGCAGGCCCTGTTCGATCCACTCCGCGAGCCGAGCCGCCGCCGCCTCGTACCGGTCGCCCTCGCGTCGCTGGTCGGGTTCGGGCAATTCGACCTGGATCGAGTTGGCGCTGTGGCGTGCGACGAGCCTTGACCGCTCGTCGGGGTCGACCACGTCATAGGGAGGGGCGATCACCTTGGCGAGGTCCAGCCGGGTCGGGTCGTATCGGAGTCCGGCGAACGGTGCGAAGTCAGGCATGGCCCCTGACTATCACAAGGGCGTGGCCTGTCAGGCGTACTGGGCGATGAGGGTGGCGAGCGCTGTGGCACCTGCCGGGTTCAGGTGGACCTGATCCGCGGTGAACCATTCGGGGTGCGGCGTGGCCAGGGCGTTCCAGTCGGCCAACACGGCCATGCCCGGATAGCGGCCGACTGCGGCAGCCAGGACGGCGTTGTCCGGCGTCGTCCAGTCCCGGGGTACGCATACGTTGACGAAGACCACACGGGACACGCCCGATGCGGCCTGCATCATGGCGTCGATGGCGGATGCAGACACCGGTCCGTTGGTGCCGAGCTCGACCACCAGGACCCGGCCGAGGGTCCCAGCCGAACGATCAGCCTGGACGACGCCGACGCCGGCGTCGAACTGGCGACTGACCAGTCCGTCGACGGTGACACCAGGGAGGACGACAGACAGCTCGGGCTGGATGTCCAGCATGATCGAGTCGCCCACCGCGGTCACGGGACCAGGGATCGGGCCCAGGGTCGTGGTTGTCGTCGTGGGCGGGACTGTGGTGGTCGGGGTCGATGGCGGCGCGGTCAGCGAAGAGGTGCCGCCGGAGCCGAGCGCCGACGTGGGTCCCGACAGCGCTCGGGCCGACGCCGAGCTGGCATGCGAGTTCTCGGACAGCCCGAGTGCGGCCAGCGCGCCGAGCACGACCACCAGCACGACTCCGATGACCCGGTCTACCCGGTCGATGCCCGACACGCCTCCAGTGTGGCCCACCCGCTACCCCGAGCGGGAGCAGGTGCACCGTTCGACCTCGATGGACCTGGCGGGCACTGGTGGCACCGCCATCGACGGGCGTGCTCGTAGACTCGGTTCTGTGGACGGCGTCGACGAGAGGCCTGTGGTGGTGAGCGGGTCCGAGGCAGACGTGACGACGACCGCTGCCGCCGACGTTCCATCGACTCCTGCCTCTGCTAGCGGCGAACCCGATCCTGGCCTCGACCGGATCATCACCGTGCCCAATGCGGTCACCATGATCCGGCTGGCCTGTATCCCGCTCTACGTCTGGATCCTCTTCGGTGCCGACCGCCAGACGGCAGCCGCACTCCTCTTGGCCGTCCTGGGCGCCACGGACTGGGTCGATGGCTATATCGCCCGCCGGTTCCATCAGGTGTCCACCTTCGGCAAGGTGCTCGACCCCGTGGCGGATCGGGTCCTGGTGGTGACGGCCGTGGTGACCATCATGATCCAGGGTGCGGTCCCGATCTGGTTCGGTGTGGCCACCTTGGCCCGTGAGGTGGTGGTGTCGGCCGCCGTACTGTTCCTGGCTTCGCTGGGGGCGGCACGGATCGATGTGCTGTGGGTGGGCAAGGCGGGTACGTTCGCCCTGATGTCCGCCTATCCGCTCTTCTTGGTCAGCCACGGCACGGCGACCTGGCAGTCGGTGCTCCTGGTGGTCGCCTGGGTGGTCGGCCTGGTCGGCCTCACGCTGGCATGGATCGCCGCCGCGTCCTACGTCCCGGTGGCACGCAAGGCACTGGCCGACGGCCGGCACCACGAGGCGAATCCGACCCCGAAAGCATGAACTGATGGGGATGAACTGATGGGGACGAACTGATGGGGACGAACTGATGAAGGCAGTGATCATGGCCGGAGGCGAGGGCACCCGCCTGCGCCCGCTCACCTCGAACCAG
>CAININ010000461.1 GCA_903849265.1 uncultured Acidimicrobiaceae bacterium | reverse complement strand
TGGGCATCCCCTGGGTCGAGGACTGCGCCATGCCCCATGACATCAGGCGCATGGCGGGAAGGGCCAGCAATGCATTGGTGACCGACACCACCACCACGATGCGGGTCAGGGCCACATGGAGCATCTGCGGCTGGCCGAGGACTGAGCCGAGGGCCCCGTAGGTGAGTTCGTAGAGGGCGCTGCCCCCAAGTGCTGCCACCGGGGCCAGCCACCATGCCGACCGGTCGAGGGCGATCGTCGACAGGCCGACAGCGAAGCCCAGAAGACAGGCCACCAGTGCCGAGAGCCCGAACGGGGTCGGGAGGAAGAGGTCGGCCACCAGGCCGGTCCCGAACCCGATGGTGGCCCCTCTCGACGGGCCGCCGATGATCCCGGCCACGATCGGGAGCAGGACCATGATGTCCGGGTGGACCCCGCCGATCCGGATGTCCAGCATCACCGTCTCTTGGACCACGACGAACAGGAAGACGACGAGCGACAGCCGGGCTGCATCCCGCCCGGTCATGCGCTCGGCCCCCACAGCACCACAGTGACATAGCGGAGGTGGGCCAGATCGGCCTCGGGCTGCAGCACCACGGACTCCTGGGAGGCAGTGCTCCCGGTGTGGGTGGACTGGACCCGGGCCACGGGGATACCTGGGGGGAACAGCGCCCCCTGGAGCCCGCTGGTGGAGAACACCTCCCCATCGCTCAGCGGCGTGTTCGACGGAACCAGATCCGCGCTCAGCGGCTTGCCTGCACCGGTCCCGTTCACAACGGCGAGGGATCCAGGGGCCGCACCGTAGCGGGTGCCCACGGCGGACTGCCCGTCGGTGATCAGACGGACGGTTGCGGTGTGATGACTGACCGTCACCACCTGTCCGACGAGCCCGCCTGCACCCACCACTGGCATCCCGAGCAGCACACCGTCGCTGCGACCCATGTCGATGTCGATGGTGGCGGCAAAGTCGCTCGAGCCGAAGTCGGTGACCTCGGCCGGCACGGTCTGGAGATTGCCCAGATACGGCAGTGCAAGGAGGGCAGACAGCTGCTTGAGGGCTTCTTGCTGGTCGGCTGCCGTGGCCCGTTCCATCTTCAAGTGGTCGATCTCGGCCTGGAGCTTCTGGTTCTGCTCACGCACCGCCCCGTAGTGCACCGAGCCGGCCAGGAAGCTGCCGATGGGCTCCACGATGGCGTTCACGCCAGAGCGGACGGGTGAGAAGGCATCCGACGCCACAGATCGAGCGCCAGAGGTCACTACGTGCAGTCCCCCGCGCGCGTCGAGCGTGATGATCGTGACGGCGGCTAGGACCAGCAGCAGAAGTGTCGTTCGGGGGCGGCGGGAGCGCCGCGGCATCGCCACGAGAGTGCGGGCGCCCCGGCGGTCAGCGAGCCGAGGAGGTGATGAGGACCTGCTTCAAGGCCTCGAACTCCTCGAGGCACTGACCGCTGCCGATAGCAACGCAGTTCAGTGGGTCGCGGGCGACCACGATGGGCATCCCCGTCTCCTGCGTGAGGCGGCTCTCGAGGCCGTGGAGCAGCGCTCCACCTCCGGTGAGGACGATGCCCTGCTCCATGATGTCTGCGGCAAGCTCAGGCGGAGTGCGGTCCAAGGTGACTTTGACGGCATCGACGATGGCCGACACGGGCTCATCAATGGCCTGGCGAATCTCCTGGGTCGAGATGACGACCGTCTTCGGGAGCCCCGTGACCAGGTCACGGCCCCGGATCTCGGCGTGCAGCTCTTCTTCGAGCTCGTACGCCGATCCGAGGGCGATTTTGATCTCTTCGGCCGTGCGCTCGCCGAGCGCCAGGCTGTACTCCTTCTTGACGAAGGCAACGATTGCCTCGTCCAGCTCGTCGCCGCCGATGCGGATCGACTGGCTGGTCACGATTCCGCCCAACGAGATGACTGCCACCTCGGTGGTGCCACCGCCGATGTCGACCACCATGTTGCCGGTGGGCTCGTGCACGGGCAGGCCGGCGCCGATGGCCGCAGCCATGGGCTCTTCGATGATGTACGCCTTGCGGGCCCCGGCGTAGACGGCGGCCTCCATCACTGCTCGCTGCTCCACGCCGGTGATCCCCGACGGGACACAGATGACCATGCGGGGCTTGGCGAAGCGGCGCTGATGGACCCGGTGGATGAAGTACCGGAGCATCTTTTCGCAGATCTCGAAGTCAGCGATGACTCCGTCCTTCAGCGGACGGATCGCTTGGATGTGACTCGGGGTGCGGCCGATCATGCGCTTGGCCTCGGCACCGACAGCCAGAGGCCGGCCGTCCTTGGTATTGACCGCCACCACGGACGGCTCGTTGAGCACGATGCCGCGTCCGCGCACGTACACAAGCGTGTTGGCGGTACCCAGGTCGACCGCCATGTCGCGTCCCAAGAGGGAGAAACCGTTGTCGCGCATCAAAGATGCACTCCTCTGTCGTTCATGGGCCTGGCAGGCGCAAGAGCGCGTGACCAAGCGGGGCTTCCGCTGCGCAGACATTTCGGGGCAGCTGGCATGTGCCTTCAGGCTAGGGGAATCGACAGGTCGGCACAAGGGCGGACATGTACCCACCCCTGGCAACGCAGACGTATACCCAGTTCAGCAAGGGTGTGGATCACAAAGATCCCCACTCAGGCAGCCCCGGATCCCCAACCGGTTCCTACAGGTTGGGAAAGAAGATTGCGATCTCCCGGGCGGCCGACTCGTTGGAGTCCGATCCGTGGACCAGGTTCTCGCCCATCTCGAGGGCGAGATCGCCCCGGATGGTGCCAGGGGCGGCATCGACGGGGTTGGTAGCACCCATCAGGTTGCGCACCGCCTTGTAGGTGTCGTCGGGTCCCTCGATCACCATGATCAGCACTGGTGAACGGGTGATGAAGGTGACCAGCTCGCCGAAGAACGGCTTGCCGTCGTGCTCGGCGTAGTGCGCCTGGGCCACCTCGGCCGTCAGAGTGCGCAGCTCGGCTGCAACTAGGCGGAGGCCCTTGCGCTCGAGGCGGTTGATGATCTCACCGGACAGACCGCGTTCGACGGCGTCGGGCTTGGCGATGACTAGAGTTCTTCCCACAAGCGAGGCAGGCTAGCCGACTTCGACGGGGGTGCCGGACACCAGGATGTCCACGCGACCTGTCAGCCGGATCAGGACGGCAGCAACGTGGCCCGGGCATCAGCCACCACATACAACGACCCGCACACCACGACCCGATCAGCGGGTCCAGACTGCTCGACGGCCCAACGCACCGCCTCGGCCGGCGTGGCAGCCACTTCCGCCTGCATGCCGAGCGACGCCGCCGCAGAAGCGATGACGCCCGCAGGCTGGGCCCGCTGGCTGTCCGGCGCACAGGCGATCACCGACCGCACTCCAGCCGACACCAAGGCGTCGAGCATGGCGATGGGGTCCCTGCCGGTCAGCATGCCCACCACGGCGATGGTCTCGCCTTCGGTGGTGAACTCCTCGTTGAGCGAGCGGGCCAAGACCATCATGCCTGCGGCGTTGTGGGCCCCGTCGACGAGCACCAGCGGGTGGCGACCGATGACCTCGAGTCGACCTTGGACCCGGACCGATCCCAGACCCTCCTCGACCACGTCCTCGGGGAGCGGCGACCCGAAGAAGGCTTCAGCGGCGGCCACCGCACAGGCGGCGTTGTCGCCTTGGTGACTTCCGTGCAGGGGGACCAGAACCTCGCCGTAGGCGGCACCGGGGGTCTTCAGGTCGACCAGGCGGCCGCCGACGGCCAGCCGGTTCGACGTGCAGGCGAAGTCGGTTCCTCGGACCCAGAACTCCTGACACCCCGCATCCTCGGCGGCGGTGCGGAACAGTGCCACGAGCGTCGGGTCGGTCTCCCCCACCACCGTCCGGCCGCCCGAGGTGAAGATCCCGGACTTGTCTCGGGCGATGTCCTCCAAGGTGGGGCCGAGCACCTCGGTATGGTCGTAGCTGATGTTGGTCACGACCGACACCGCGGCGTGGACGATGTTGGTGCAGTCCCAGGTGCCACCGAGTCCGACCTCGATCACGGCCACATCGACCGCCTCGTCGGCGAACCACGTGAGGGCGGCGGCCGTCAGCAGCTCGAACCGCGTCGGCGGCTCGTCCATGAGGCCTTCGATCCGGGCGAGCGAATCGAGGACGTCAGTGAACGCCTCGTCTCCGATGGGTTCGCCGTTGCGAGCGATGCGCTCGTTCACCCGGGCCAGGTTGGGACTGGTGTAGGTGCCCACGGTGAGGCCCATCGCGGCGAGGAGCGACGTGGTCATCGCCGCGGTGGACCCTTTGCCGTTCGTCCCCGTGATGTGGATCACCGGATACGCGGTCTGGGGGTCACCGAGGAGGGCAGCCAGGGCCCACATGCGATCAAGAGACGGGAGCGTGCGCCGGGTGGGCATCACCGACTCGAAGTCGATGTGGCCGTCGAGCCAGTCGAGGGCCTCAGAAAGGTCGGAGAAGGTCATGAAGAGAGACGGTTGCAGACGTGGCCTGGATGCGGCGCAGTGCGCAGCCGACTACGAGGCGGCGCGGCGGCTGCGTGTCGCCTTGGCCGGCACGACAGGGACGAGCGTCGGGTGGACCTTGTCGAGCACGACGGCCCTGTCCACGACGCACTTGGAGATGTCGGTGCGGCTCGGGAGGTCGTACATGACCTCGAGGAGAACCTCCTCGAGGATCGCCCGCAACCCGCGGGCGCCGGTTCCTCGCAGCAGTGCCTGCTCTGCCACGGCCTCGAGGGCATCGTCGGTGAACTCGAGCTCTACGTGGTCGAGCTCGAAGGTCCGCTTGTACTGGCGGATGAGGGCGTTCTTGGGCTCCATCAGGATGCGGATCAGCGCCTCCTTGTAGAGGTGGGAGACGGCGCTCACCACGGGCAGCCGGCCGATGAACTCGGGGATCAGACCGAACTTGATGAGATCCTCAGGAAGGACGTGGCGCAGCAGCTCGGAGTCGTCGCGATCGGCTGCCTTGCGGACGTCGGAGCGGAACCCCATGCCCTTGCGGCCGATTCGGCTCTCCACGAGGGTGTCGATTCCGGCGAATGCACCGCCGCAGATGAAGAGGATGTTGGTGGTGTCGATCTGGATGAACTCTTGATGCGGGTGCTTGCGCCCGCCCTGGGGAGGGACAGAGGCGGTCGTGCCCTCGAGGATCTTGAGGAGCGCTTGCTGCACGCCCTCGCCCGAGACGTCCCGGGTGATCGACGGGTTTTCCGACTTGCGGGCGATCTTGTCGATCTCGTCGATGTAGATGATGCCTGTCTCGGCCCGCTTTACGTCGTAGTCGGCGGCCTGGATGAGCTTGAGGAGGATGTTCTCCACGTCCTCGCCGACGTAGCCGGCCTCGGTCAGGGCCGTCGCGTCAGCGATGGCGAAGGGGACGTTGAGCATCCGGGCCAACGTCTGGGCCAGGAGGGTCTTGCCGCAGCCGGTCGGGCCCAGCAGCAAGATGTTCGACTTGGCCAGCTCCACGTCGTTGTCGAGGGCGCCGTTGTTGCCAGCCTGCACTCGCTTGTAGTGGTTGTAGACGGCGACCGACAGGATCTTCTTGGCGTACTCCTGCCCGATCACATAGTCGTTCAGGAACTCGTAGATCTCCTTGGGCTTCGGCAGTTCTTCGAAGCTCAACTCGGTCGTATCTGCCAGCTCCTCGGCGATGATGTCGTTGCAGAGCTCGATGCACTCGTCGCAGATGTAGACGCCGGGGCCAGCGATCAACTTCTTGACCTGCTTCTGGGACTTACCGCAGAAGCTGCACTTCACCAGGTCGCCACCGTCTCCGAATTTCGCCACGTCGGTTCCTCGTGTCCTTCTGTCGGCGGTCCCTGCTACTCGACCGAGCGCTCTGCTGCCTGGATGAACTGCTGCCTG
>CAININ010000460.1 GCA_903849265.1 uncultured Acidimicrobiaceae bacterium | reverse complement strand
CCCACATCCCTAGACCAGGGAACTACCAGTTGGTGATGGACATGGCCACCCACGAGCACGACATCCGACTGGCCGTCGGTAGTCCCGGAGCCCAGGACGACCCGTCGCTGGGCATCGGGTCGGCGTACATGCTGCGCAACATCGCCAAGATGGATGCTGACCTGGCCGAGCAGATCCAAGGCAGTGGGCTGACCGACTTCGAGTGCCTGCGCTCGTTGACCGGACGCAGGTCGGTGGATCAGCTCGAGGCCTCAGGGATCGACGCCGAAGGGCTGGCACGTTTCTTGGCCGCGTCCCCCATGACCATCGTGGAGACCGACCTCGTCGAGGTCGCCACGTCAGGGTCCTCGACCGACCAACGCGCCTGAGGCGTAAGGGGATTCCGCTGCCTGCGGGCCAGGCCACCATGGTGGCCTGGTAGATACTGCGCCGGGTCGCTGATGGGCGAACTGGCGTCGGCGGAGGGAGCAGACCCTGGAACTGCCTCAGCACAGCAGGTAGGTGGCGCTCGGTGGGTCCTACTCAGAGCAGGTGAACAACTTGGTCAGTGAGACCGGGGCCTTTCGCAACCATGCCTCGGTCAAGAGCTCTCGAATCAGGTCGTCAGGAGCCACCGCGATATCGACCGCAACGCAGGACAGGCGTTTGCCCCAGTAGACGGGACGACATGCGTCTGGGTGCGCGGCGGTGGCGGCCAAGATCTCGTGCTCGTCCACCATGATGCGGATGCACTGCTCATCGGGGACGGTGGCGAAGATCTTTCCGCGCACCCTGAACGAGCCCAACTCATGATGAGGCTGCTCTGTGCTCTCGGGGAGAGACAGCGCCCAGCCCCGAACCTGCGCCATCGTCGGCATGGGAAAAGTCTGCCACGTAGATGCTCCAAACTTTTGACACTTCTCTCGGGTGCAACGCTGTCCGGCGGGGGCTCATCCGGTCACGACCGGGCACGGCGAGCGAAGTCAGGGGGCAGCGATGTTCCCTTGCCGCGTCCATAGGACCAACGCATTGGCATGCCCATGACCCAGCCCGTGTTCGGACTTGAGGTAGCCGATAATTTCCATATGCTTGTCTCGACCACTGTCAGCGATGATCTGCTGCCATTCGGCGATCGATCGTCCGTACTTCTTCTCGATCGAGGGGAAGTAGGACGCGGGGCCTTCCTTCGGCCACGGTGCAGATCGGTCAGTCATGATGCCCCTTCCGTCTCAGTTCCGGATGCACATGCTCACTCATGCTCCACGCAGTTCCTATCGATGCCTGTCGGAGGATCGCAACACCATTCGGGGAATCGACCGGATCACGCATCGGGTTCGAACAGCTGACCGATGCGGATGGCATTCCCAAAGGGATCGCGGATCCCGAAGTCGACCCCGTAGGGCTTGGGCGACGGATCGTCGGTGATGTCGACTCCGCGTCCCCGTAACGTCTCAAAGGTGGCCTGAGCATCGTCGGTGGAAATGCAGAGCCACCCACCACCGGCACCCTTTGCGACCACCTCTCCTACCTGTTCGGCGGTGGAAGGGTCCATCGCCGGCGGCCCTGGCAGCTCGAGGAGGATCTCGCGCGACGGGTCGGCGGGCACGCAGACCGTGAGCCAGCGCATGAACCCGAGGTCGATGTCGGCACTGACTTCGAGGCCGAGTTTGTTGACATAGAAGTCGAGCGCCTGGTCCTGGTCGAGGACGAACAACTGGGAGCGGGTGATCGCGTTGTACATGGAAGTCAGTGTACGAACGAAGCGCCAGCGGATGCTTCTCCGAAACTGCTTGGTCTCGTCCAACTGCGGTAGAAGCAGGACGGCACCCGAGAGGCCTGCCCACTGGTGTCTCGGAAATCCGACGGGGAGAATCCGACGATCTCGGAAAACGTTCGGCTGAAGGTCCCGAGGCTCGCGAACCCACACGACATGCACACGTCGGTGACGCTCCGGTCGGTGGTGCGCAGCAGATACATCGCCCGCTCGATGCGACGCCGCTGCAGATAGCGGTGGGGGGTCTCCCCGAACGTCGCCTTGAATCCGCGGATGAATGTTGACTCCGAGACGCATGCAACCGACGCGAGTGCGGCCACATCGAGGGGCCTCGCGAATTCACGATCCATGGCATCGCGGGCTCGCAGCATTCGTCGGTTGTCGGCAGCGTTGTCGGCAGCGTTGTCGGCAGCGTTGTCGGCAGCGTTGGTCAGCGACCCCACCTTCACTCGATAGCACGTGGCTCAAGGCTCGGTCAACGGGTGGACGCTCAACGTGGATGTCCAGTGCTCCCGGTTCATGGAGCAACGTGCCGACATAGTGCGTGAGATCAGAAGTCAGACGAGATGAAAAGCGCAGTTCGGCGGAGGGTCGACAGGCACGTCCACGGCTTCATGGGAACGGCACCTCGGTTGCCGATGCCGCCAGCTTTGTCAAACCATGATGACGTTCGCCTCGTCTTGACTATCGACCGCCGGCCCGCTCGCCAGCGTCAGACGACCGGATGCGGTGGCAATCCGAGGGCATGCCCTAGGTGATGTCGAGGAGGAGGACCGATGGCGTATTCGCTCATCCGGGCGACCCGAGACGGCACGTTCGCCAGTGGGACACCTTTCGAGATCTGCTCGCTGCGCCAACGTCTCTTCGGTTGCAACCCCGTGATCGGCCGTCCGCCGCGATTCGCCCGTCGCGACGCGCGTTGTTAGTTTTCGGGAACGATGGGGTGCCGGTTCAAATCGCGGTGCATCCTAAACCGGAGGTATGAGCAGTGACCTACATCCAAGCCATCGTGATCGCCGTTTTCCAGGGGGTGACCGAGTTGTTCCCCGTGTCCAGCCTCGGCCACTCGGTGCTGTTGCCCGCCTGGCTCGGGGGCAACTGGCAGACCCTTGTCACTCAGTCTTCCGAGGCATCGAGTGAATCGTCGTTCTACCTGGCCTATATCGTCGCGCTGCACGTTGCGACTGCGTTCGCACTGCTTTGGTTCTTCCGAGCTGATTGGGTCCGCATCATCCGCGGCCTCTTCCGCAGCTCGCTGCGGATGCTCAAAGCGCGGAAGTGGAGCATCAACGACGCAGATGAACGGCTGGCCTGGATGATCGTCATCGCCACGATCCCGGTCGGTCTCGTTGGCCTCGCCCTAGAGCACACGTTCCGCACGATCTTCGCCAAGCCACTTGCCGCAGCAGTCTTCTTGTTCATCAACGGCCTGATCCTGCTCGGCGGCGAAGTGCTCCGGCGGCGGGTCAAGGCTCGTGGCGCCAGCGTCGGAGTGACCGATCATTCACTCAGCCCATTTTCGGAACGGGCTGCAGTCGAGTCTGATGCCAACATCTCCCAGTTGGGCTACAGGGACGCCCTCTACGTCGGGATTCTCCAGATAGCTTCCCTCTTCGCTGGCATCAGTCGGTCGGGTGTCACCATCGTCGGCGGTCTCTGGCGAGGTCTCGACCATGAGGACGCTGCTCGCTTCGGATTCCTACTGGCCACGCCGATCATTTTTGCTGCCGGAGTCCTGAAGCTTCCTTCGTTGGCAGGACCAGCCGGTGCCCACATCCACGGTCAGGTCATCGTGGGCTTCCTGGTCTGCGGAGCGACGGCCTACCTTTCCGTCCGGTTCCTTGTCCGTTACTTCGAGACCCGGACGTTGACCCCGTTCGCCATCTACTGCTTGGTGGTCGGTGCGGCCAGCGCACTGCGCTTCGGCATTGGCTGAAAACATATAGTCCGCCGGACAACGTCAACTCGCAGGTGCCTTCAGAAGGTCTGGGCCTGTCAATCGCAATCGGCTTGATGTTGTGAGGAGGCGTACGCCGGATCAGCCAGGTAACCGTGAGTATGTTGAACATCCGCGCGGCGTAGTGCCAAGGCTCGTCGGCCAGAAGTAGGACCCCCACCAACTCATGTGCCAAGACGCCGATGTTGAACGCGACGATGGAAACACGACCTGACGGAACCGTCGGAGGCGTGGCTGCCATCGCTCCGGTATCCGTGGTGCATCATCACCCCAGCGTCGCCCAGTCGGACGGGGGCGCGCAGAGGCGAAGGTCACCGGCTACGGGTGTCTCCTGATGTCGGATGATCAGGTCGGCCCAACATCTGCTGGCCCGGACCGCCCAAGATGCCAACGACCGGTCAGGACTCGGCGCGGTCGAAGAAGGCCAGGATCTCAGGCAAGGCGTTGCGGTCCTGGACGAAGAATGCGTGGCCGCCCTCGTAGGCGTGCAGCTTGGCCCCGGCGATGCGTGACGCGATCGCCTCGCTGTTGGCCATCGGTGCGATCGGGTCGTATCGGCCGCCGGCGACGAAGGTCGGGCAGATGATGGATGGGAGGCGGTCCCAGACATCGTGACCCCGTCGGGCCTCGAGCTGCGCTCGTCTGCCAGCCACCTCGACGGCGTCACTGTCGTCATCAGGTCGGGCCAGGAGCCCGACCAGACCCCGGTCGCCCGGGTGGTCGGCGAGCCAGGCGTCATCGAAGCGGTCGTCGATCAGGCTGGCCCGGACCACGGCCCGTTCGTCAGGCGCCAGCGCCTCGAGCTCGTGCAGCGGATACGAGGATCCTCCGGCTCCACCGGCAGAGGTGCACAGCAGGGCAAGACGCTCGACCCTGTCCGGTGCGGTGACGGCGAGCTCTTGAGCCACCATGCCGCCGAAGCTCACCCCGAGAACCCCCGCCGTATCCCATCCGACGACGTCCATCAGGGCCAGTGCGTCGGCCGCACATCGGGCCATGTCGTAGGGCTGCGGAGCGGGGCTGCTGGCACCTAGTCCGCGCTGGTCGAAGGCCAAGAGCTCGATATCGGTGCCGAACAGGCTGAGCAGCGGGGCCGAACGCTCGAGGGTGGCCCCAGAGCCGTTCAGGAAGAGGACACGAGGGCCCGAGCCGGCCAGCACATAGGTCAGACGGACGTCGTCGATAGCGACAGTGGGCATTTCGGCCTTTCCGGGGCGGGCAGTCGAGGTACGCAAGCATTCCATGACCGAGCATTCGTGGGGATGGTTGATCGGCGAGGGCGACCTGGGTGCCCTGATCCGTCCTACAGTGCCGCCATGACGATGGAGCGATTCAACGGACGCAAGGTGCTGGTCACGGGGGGAGCGTCGGGCATCGGCCGGTGCACCGCGCTTCGGTTTGCCGACGAGGGTGCGACCGTAGTGGCCGTCGACGTGAACGCTGAGTCGCTGGCCGCGGTGGCGGCCGAGGCCGATGCCATGACGGGCTCGATCGTGGCCCGGCCGGGCGATGTGTCGACCGAGGACGGGGTCAAGGCGATCGTGTCCGGTGCCGTCGCCGAACTCGGTGGCCTCGACGTGCTGGTCAACGTGGCCGGCATCCTCTCGTTCAGCCACGCCCACGAGGTCACGCTCGAAGAGTGGACCCGCATCATCACGGTCAACCTGACCGGCACGTTCCTCATGTGCCGCGAGTCCCTGCCCCACCTGCTGGCATCCAAGGGCAACATCGTCAATCTGGCGTCGACGGCGTCGCATTCCGGCCAGCCCTGGGCCGTCGCATACTCGGCGTCCAAGGGCGGGGTGCTGGCCATGACCCGCGAGTTGGCCGTCGAGTACGCCGAGCAGGGCGTGCGTTGCAACAGCGTCAGCCCGGGTGCGATCGACACGCCGATCACCCTGTCGTTCACTCTTCCGGAGGGGGCGAACCCGAAGCTGCTGCGTCGGGTCAGCCCGCTCGGACCGTTCGGCACTCCGGAAGGGATCGCCGCGGCCATCGCCTTTATCGCGTCGGACGAGGCCTCCCACATGAACGGCGCCGATATCCGCATGGACGGCGCCACGCTGTCCTGATCAACATGGACGGCGCCATGCTGTCCTGATCAACCGGGCTCAGCCCAACGTCGAGCGCCCGTCGGTGGCCCACCACTCTGCCGTCAGCTTGATGCCTTCGATCGAGGCACGGGGGACGAGCTCCTCGTAAGTCCGCTTGTAACCCGTGTGGAGGATCTTCCACTCGCCGTCGCGCTTGACGTAGCGGTCCTCGTAGAAGGCCGCGCCCTGGATGTTGAGGTTGTAGTTGGTGAGGATCACCGTGTCCTCGAGTGCCCAGGTCCCGGTGGCCTCGTCCGCACCGACCAGGTCGATCTCGGGATGGTGGCACCGGTGGCTGCTCAAGAAGGTGGTCGCACCCATCGACTCGCGGCAGAACGTCATGATGTCGTCCCGGCTCGAGAACTCATAGAGTCCGCCGCCGTAGCGAGCCGTTGCCTCGGGCACGAAGCAGGATTCCAGCTCGTCCCACAGCTTCTGGTCGATGCTGCGGAGGTAGCGGTACTTGAGGCGCTTGATCAGCTCGAGTTCGACGAGGTCATCGGGGGTCATGGTGTTCTCCTGTGCGATTGGGTGAGGGCGGTTCCAGCCGGCTAGCGGATGGTGCCGACTCCGGGGATGAGAGGAAGGTCTAGAGCGGTGACCCACCCGGCGGGCAGGTCGTTCACGTAAGGGACCGCGTTCAGGGCCCGAAGGCCGGTGGCCAGGCACCCGGCCGTGGCCGCGTCCCGTCCGCTGCCATCGGTGAACCGGAAGGCGGTTTCCTGGATGATCGACGGCGTGCCCTCGATGACGACCCGGTAGACGTCGTTCTCGTTGCCGCGGGGCCAGTCGGGGGCGGCATCCTGGCCTACCCGGTTGACGTGCTCGAGGCAGATGCGCTCCTCACCGCCGATGATCCCGTTGATGGTGAAGCGGATGGCCGCCACCTGTCCGGGCTCGATGGTCCCCTTCGCCGTGGTGATGGCCGTGGGGGTGACCCACTTCTCCCACGTGGAGGTGATCCCTTCGAGTTCGACGCCGAGGGCGTGGGCCATCATCGGCACCGTGCCGCCCCATGACATGGCCAAGATCTCGGTGTGCTCGAGCATGGGGGTGTAGTCCGGTGGCATGCCGATCCCCATCTCCACCTCGTAGTCGCCGGTGTAGTTGATGTAGTCGAGGATCTCGAGGGCCCGGACCTGGCGCACCTCGCTGCACAGGCCCATCAGGGTCATGGGAAAGAGGTCGTTGGCGAACCCAGGGTCGATACCGGTGGTGAAGCACGACGCTCCGCCTTCGGCGCACGCCTCGGTGATGGGGTCGACCCACGACGGCGGGTTCTGGGTCATATGGGGCCACACCCACGGCGTCATAGCCGTGGAACAAACATCGATACCCGCCCGAAGGAAGGCGCCCATCTGGCGGATGTTCACGTCGGCCTTGGCCGCGGTGGGCCCGTAGTGGACCAGTGCATCGGGGGCGAGGGCGATCAGCGCGTCGATGTCGTCGGTGGCGGCGATGCCCACCGGGTCGATCCCGCAGATCGTACCGACGTCGACCCCCACCTTGTCCGGATTGGAGACACCCACACCGACCAACTCGAAGCCGGGGTGGCGGAGGATCTCGGGGATGACCATCTTGCCGACGAAGCCGGTGCCCCACACGACGACCCGCTTGGGGGCGCTCACCGGAACATCTCGCCGGAGTTGACCAGCAGGTACTGGCCGGTGACGGCCTTGGCATGGTCCGAGGCGAAGAAGGCGACGACGTCGGCTACCTCGCCGTCTTCGGTCATCCGGCGAAGAGGGAACTTGCCGACCACGTCGTCGAGCGCCTCCTCGACGGTCTTGCCTTCGTTCTTGGACCGCCAGTTCATCAGCATCTCGACGGGGGGACCCCACATCCACGAAGGGATGACCATGTTGCAGCGGATGTTGTCCGGGCCGAGCTCGTCGCACAGGTAGTACATGGCCGACAGCAATGCGCTCTTCGAAGCGGCGTAGCCGCCCTGGGGCATCTGGGGGGCGAACATCGATTGGGAGCCGATGAGGACGACAGCACCGCCGCCACTCTCCTTCATGGCGGTGGCTGCCGGTCGGATGACGTTGATGGCGCCGAGCACGTTGGTGTCGAACGCGGCTCGCCAGTCCTCGAACTTCATGTCGTAGAGACCGCCCCAGGCGTTTTCGAAGGCGGCGACCTGCACCAGTGCATCGACGGTGCCGAACCGCTCCTTGGCCAGGTCGACCAGTGCTGCGCACGAATCGGCATCGGTAATGTCGGTCACCTGGGACGCCACCCGGGTGCCCGTCGGATCGAGTTCGGCTGCAATGGTCTCGAGGGTTTCGGCGGTGCGGGCTGCGATCACCACGTTCGCACCGTCGCGCAGGGCGGACGCAGCGCATTCGCGCCCCAGGCCCCCGCCCACCCCGGTCACCAATACTGTTTTGCCTTGGAGGATCATGGCAACCGTCTATCGGGTCTGCCCCCAGGGTGTCAATCGACGGCAACGTGCCCTGATGGGACTTTCGGCCCTGTCCGACGTCCGCGGCCGGCCCGAAGATGGACGCGTGCCCCGGTCGGGGCATGCCACACACCAGGAGGCCACACCCATGCAGCTGACGCTGACCGATGCCGAGGTCGCTGAATTGCGCGACCTGCTCCGGGGAACCCTCGGCGACCTTTCGAGTGAGATCGCCGACACCGACAACCCGACGTACCGTCTGGCTCTCAAAGATCGCCGGATCCATCTGCGGTCGATCCAGGCTCAACTGCCCGCGGCGGGGGAGTCCGCCGCCTGAGTCACTTCTCCGAGGTGGCGGCGGTTCGACTTCGGAGCGCCGCCGACCTCGGCCCGACCGAGATGCGGTCGCTAGGGTTCGGCCATGGCGACACAGGCGAGCAGGGCTGGCGCCCGCTGCGCATGGGCCGAAGGGTCCGACGCGATGCGGGCGTATCACGACGTCGAATGGGGTGTCGCGTCCCACGATGACAGCTATCTCTTCGAACTCCTGATCCTCGAGGGAGCCCAGG
Source organism: uncultured Acidimicrobiaceae bacterium (assembly GCA_903849265.1). Classification (GTDB taxonomy): domain Bacteria; phylum Actinomycetota; class Acidimicrobiia; order Acidimicrobiales; family RAAP-2; genus Bog-756. Next base: position 2,444 of record CAININ010000460.1, on the reverse strand, counting down.
CCGGACTGTCGTGGTCGACGATCCTGGCCAAGCGCGGCAACTACCGGTCCGCGTTCGACGGGTTCGACCCGGTGCGAATTGCCGCCTATGACGAGGGCAAGTTGGAATCGCTCCTGGCCGACCCGGGCATCGTCCGCAACCGGCTCAAGGTTCGGGGGACGGTGCGCAACGCCCAGGTCTTTCTGGCCGTCCAAGAGGAGCGGGGGTCGTTCGACGCCTACCTGTGGGAGTGGGTCGATGGCGCTCCGGTCGTGTCCCGGCCCCGGGCAGGCGATCATCCACCGGCCCGCACGGAGCTGTCGGACCGGGTGAGCAAGGACCTGAAGCGGCGGGGGTTCACCTTCGTCGGGTCGACCATCGTCTACGCCTACCTGCAGGCGGTCGGGGTGGTCGACGACCATGTCGCCGGGTGCCCAGCGGCAACGTCAGTGCTTGGTCGCCGCTGACACCACCTCGACCAGCCGCCCGCACTCGTCGTCGGTGTTGATGTAGTGGGGTGACGCCCGGACCACCGACTCGGGACGCGTGCCGCCCATGTCGAGGCGGGCCGCCCCGGCGTCGGTCACCGACACGTTGACCCCGGCTGCCGAGGCTGCCGCTTTGACCACCGAAGGGTCGAGCCCGTCGACGGTGAAGGTAACGATGCCGCTGCGACGGGCACCCCCGTCGTGGACGGACACCCGGTCGACCCCGGCCAGCTCGCTACGCAGGTGCTCGGCCACGAAGCCGATCTGGTCGGCGATGGCGTCGATCCCGAGGGCGAGCACGTGGTCGACAGCCGTGCCCAGACCGAGGTGCATGGCGACGGGGGACTCGAAGGGGACGAAGCGGGCAATGCCTGGGCGGAGCCGGAGGTGCGTGGGGTCGTCCCACTGCGCCGATGCTCCGTCGATGCCCGGGGGCCGGAGCGACTCGACCACATCGGCCCGGACGTACAGCAGGCCGGTGCCACGAGGGCCCCGCAGCCACTTGCGCCCAGTGCCAGTGGCCACGGCGCACCCGATCCGGCCGACATCGACCGGCAGCTGGCCGATGCTCTGACAAGCATCGAGGAAGAACGGCACACCGGCGGTCCGACAGAGTTGCCCGACCTCCTCCACGGGGTTGACCAGGCCTCGGTGGGTGCCGACGTGCGTTGCGGACACCAGGCCGACATCCCCAGTAGCGAGCTCGTCGGCTAGGGCTGCGAGGTCGATGGTCCCGTCGGCCAGTCCGGGCACGACAGCGATCGTGGCGCCGGTCACCTCACAGACCTGCAGCAGGCCCATGTAGTGGCTGTCGTAGGACTGGCGGTCGACGAGGATGCGCCACCCGGCGGGCAGCCCGCCACCGAGGGCGAATCCCCACAACGCCTTCGTCCATCCCTCGGTGTCCGAACCGGTGATGGCCACCTCAGAGGGGTCGGCCCCGATGAGCGCCGCAGCGGACGCAACCACCGCGGCGATGCGGTCTTTGACGGCGGCAGCGGCCTCGTAGCCGCCACGGGACGCCTCGAGTTCGAGATGCTCGATCACGGTGTCAAGGGTGGCCGTGGTGGCGAGCGCGGCCCCGGCGCTGTTCAGGTGGACGACGGTGGTACAACCCGGTGTGGCAGCCCGTTCGGCGGCGACATCGATGGAAGGCGGCACCACCTGGACGATAGCCCCGCCCGCTCCCGGGATCCGGCGGCCGAGCGGCCCTCTGACGGCTGTGCCACCGACTCGCTCCAGCAGTGGACGGGTCCCCTGGGGCCGTGCCACGGATCGGGGGGCGCATCGCTAGGGTCGGAGTATGGACCCTTCCGCAACCGAGGACGTCCCGGGCAGCATCGCCGAGCCCGGCAGTGCGCTCGCGCCAGATGACGGCACGGTGGACGAGCGGACCATCGATCCAGACCCGATGATTCAGTTCGGCCTCTGGTACCGGCGTGCATCCGAGGTCGTCGTGGCGCCCGAATCGATGGCGCTCGCCACCGCGGATGCCCAGGGCCGCCCGTCCGTGCGGATGGTGCTGCTCAAATCGTGGGGCGACGATGGGTTCGTCTTCTTCACGAACTACGACGGCCGGAAGAGCCACGACCTCATCGCCAACCCGCAGGCCGCCCTGCTCTTCTATTGGGAGCCCCTCGGTCGCCAGGTGCGAGTCGAAGGGGCGGTGACCCGGACCACCGATGCCGAGTCCGACGCGTACTACGCCAGCCGAGACATCGCCACCCGGGTCGGTGCCTACGCGTCCCATCAGAGCCAGCCCATCGCCAGCCGGGTAGATCTCGACGCGTCCGTGGAGCACTGGACCACCGAGCTGCGCGATGGTGCCGTGCCGCGACCGCCGTGGTGGGGAGGCTGGCGGATCACGCCCCGGGCCTACGAGTTCTGGCAGCAGGGTCAGTACCGGCTGCACGACCGGGTCCGCTACGAGGCCGACGGACCGGCGTGGACGATCGACCGGCTCCAGCCCTGATCTCT
>CAININ010000459.1 GCA_903849265.1 uncultured Acidimicrobiaceae bacterium | reverse complement strand
ACCCACGTCGAGTTGGGCGAGCAGGGTGCGCAGCGTGGGAAGCGACAGTCCGATCACGTTCCCGTAGTCGCCGACGATGCCGTCGACGAAGGGAGCAGAGCGCCCGTCCAGGGTGAACGCCCCGGCGACAGCCAGCGAGTCCGGGGTGGACAGGTAGGCATCGAGCTCAGCATCGGTCGTGACGGCGAAGCGGACCGTGGTGCCCACTGTGGCCGTGGCCCGGGCGCCGGATGTCTCGTCGATGACGCAGTGCCCGGTGAAGAGCGTGCCTGTTTGGCCCCGCATCGACGTGAGCCAGGACCGTGCTTCTTCGATCGACCCGGGTTTTCCGAGGGGACGACCATCGAACTCGAGCATGGAGTCACACCCGAGGACCAGGTCGGATCCCCCGGGGCGGGCCACGGCCTCCGCCTTTTGTGTGGCGAGCCGGCCTGCCGATCCCGAGGTGTCGGCTTCGTCGACGTCATCCTCGTCGACACCGCTGACCATGACCACTGGGTCGATGCCGGCATCACGCAGGAGCTTCAGGCGCGCGGGGGACCCCGAGGCAAGAATCAGTGTGCGGACCGGCATGAGACAAGCCTAGGGGTCCAGTCGACTGGCTGATGCCGCGGGACCCGCAGCCCCACCATCCGTTGGCCGTGCCGTTTCGTGGAGAATGCGCGATCCTGTTGGCATGACCGATTCCGGCACCACGCTCGCCCCCACGCATGTCGACCCCGAGCTCGACGGCGACCACGAACGGATGTCCCACATCGTGCTCGAGGGGTTCAAGCCGAAGAAGGGTGACTACATCTCTGCCGGCCCTTCGGTGGTCGAGGGCATGGTGAACGGCACCGCGGTCAAGGCCCTGTGCGGAAAGATCTGGGTCCCGGGACGGAACCCGAAGAAGTACCCGGTGTGCCCCACGTGCAAGGAGATCGCCGAAGGACGTGGTTGGCAGGTTCCCGCCGGCTGAGGAGCTGTACTTCTGGCGCACCCGTCTGAGCCCGGGGCAGTGGTGGCGAGCAGTGCCGAGTGGTGGCGAGCCGAACGGGGTGCCGCGAGGTAGGTTGCCTCGAACGGCGGGGGCGCCGCCCTCCGGTGGTGCGCCCTGAGCCTGCACGAGCATCCCGGGGGGAACATGCACGGAAGCGATCATCAGCCCGCACGAACTCGTGGGGTACGGCAGTTTGCTGCCGGCATCAGCGTTGTTGTCGTCGCCAGCCTCCTGACTGCGTGTTCGTCGACCAACCCGACGAACCAAACCGCCACCAAGTCGTCGACGCCGCCGATTCCAGCGTCGGCGTTCCACGACACCACTGGGGTTACCGCACAGTCGGTCACGATCGGCAATGTCACGACCCAGGTGGCCGGGCTGTTCACCGGAGCCGTGGTCGGCACCGAGGCCTACGCCGCCTACGTGAACGCCCAGGGGGGTGTCAACGGCCGCAAGCTGGTCGTCCAAAGTGCAGACGACCAGTTCGCTGGGGCCACGAACAAGCAGGCGACCCAGTACGTGCTGCAGCACGACTTTGCTGCGGTCGGAGGGCTGTCGCTCGAGGACAGCTTCGGCGGAACGGTCGTGGCCGCCAACCCGCAACTGCCCGACGTGGCGGCGTCACTCGATCCGGTGACTCAGAAGCTGGCCAACAACTTCAGTCCGATGCCCGCGGCCCAAGGCTGGCCGCTCGGACCGTTGACCTACTTCAAACACAAGTTTCCCGGTCAGATCCTGCACACCGCCACCATCATCGCCGACTTGCCGTCGACCGTCCTGGCCTGGAACAACGAGAAGTCGGCCATGGGGCACCTCGGCTACAAGGTGCTCCTCGACCCGGCACTTCCTCCGACGCAGACCGATTTCACCCAGCAGGTCGTGGCCATGAAGAACGCCGGGGTGCAGATCCTCTTCCTCGAGCAAGAACCGCAGAACTACGCATCGGCCATCTTCCGCGACCTACAGCAGCAGAACTTCCACCCGGTCGTCGTGCTGGGAGCACCGGCCTACAGCAAGCAATTGATCGCCAACTCGGGGGGAGCGGCCGCCGTCAATGGGGCCTACCTCGAACAGCCGGCGTCCCTCTACCTCGGCGAGGATGCCGCGGCGATCCCGTCCATCACGACGTTCAACACCTGGGTACAGAAGGTGTCTCCTGGATTCACCACTGACTATTTCACCCTGTTGGGATGGCTGTGCACCGAGCTCTTCGTCGACGCCCTGCGCAACGCCGGGGCGCACCCCACCCGCGGGTCCGAGCTGCAGGCGCTGCGCAACATCACGTCGTTCTCGAGCGGCAGCCTCGTGCCGGTGAGCAACCCGGCGGGCAAGGTCCCCATCAGCTGCTACTTGATCGGGCAGGTCGCCGGGGGACTGTTCCAGCGCCTGGACGACCCGCCGGTCAGCGGTCCCACCCACGGGTTCCGTTGCGACCAGCCGTACTACACGGCCAAATGAGCTGATCGGGAGTGCCTCAGCGGAACTGCGAAGCAGTCCAGAGCGCAGCGGCTCACCGGTAGGCCGCGTTGGATCGTCCTGCAGCGGCTACATCATGAGTGAGTCCGTAGGAGTCCGTGCGTTGCGACAACAGGCCAGCGCTCCGTGGCGATGTCCTGGCTCCGCGATCGTAAGCAGACGCGAACGCAGCCGTCCCGGTGGATGCCTCTGATCCTTACTGGTTCGATCCGGCTACGTGCTGGATGAGCCACCCGTTGCCATCAGGGTCGTGGACCTCGAAGAACGAGTTGTAGTCACGACCATCGGGATCGGGGCCGTCCATCTGCCCACCGGCCTCGAAGTGAAAGATCGCACTGGGTTCGGCGCCCCGTCCGACGAGCTCGTTACGGGCGGCCTCGATGTCGGACACCACGAGATGCAGTCCTTGGACCGATCCGGCCGAGTCGACGTTCTTCATCAGCGCCACCGCACACGAAGATCCCGGGGGCGTTGCCTGGAGGACCCGGAAGTCCGGGCCGATCTGGTTGTCGACCAGGAGATCGAAACCGAAGCGGTCGACATAGAAGGACCGAGCGCGGTCCTGATCTGCCACCGGGACGACGACCAGTTCGAGTTTCCAGTCCATGTGCACTCCTTTGTGGCCGGTTCTCCTAGGGGAGCGCCCGGACGCCCTTGACGATGAGATAGGCGGCGAAGACGCCCTCGATGACGACACCGATCGTACGGGCATGCGAGGTGACCCAGGCGTGCGTGGCGTCCAGGGCCCGATCGGCACCTGACCCGAGGATGGAGACGAGCAGGACGGGCACCAGGACCGGCAGCAGCACGATCACATACATGACGACGAACACCGCAGCCTTGGTGGTGGTGCTGACACCGGCATGGGTGATCTCGTGGATTGCGGGCACGACGAGGACCAGCGTGGAGAAGTTGACGATCATTCCCACGGCCCCGACGCCGACGAACCAGCCGGACGAGGCCGACTCCAGCCGAGTGGAGATCTTCGAGGTGTGCCGTTCGCCGACTGTCGGCCGCGTCAACAAGGACCGGATGGCCAGGAACCCGAGCAGAGCACCAGAGGCCAGCAGCAAGGCGGCGTCTGTCGCCGACTTGTGGTCGCCGTGGTGAGGTCTGATCCGTTGCAAGGCCGTGACGCAGAGGAGCGAGAATGCGGCGAGTACCAGCGCGGCACCTGCAGCCAGGGCCCAGGCCCGTGCGAGCCGGTGGGTGGTCCCGGTCAGCACCAGCAGCTGCAGGGCCAGCAACGTGGGGCTGATGGCGGCCCCGAGGGCCAGCGGCAGCACGGCGACCAGCAGTGACCCCATGGGCCAACGGTAGTGCCAGTTCTGTCAGTTCCTCGGCCCCGTCAAGCCCGCAGGCCCGCAGAGCTCCACCACTAGGCCGAGGCGAGGTCTCCGTGGTCGCGGCACCGGGCACGGTAGCCACCGGGGGTGACCGCCACCGTGAGGCGCCGTCCGCACTCAGGGCAGAACCGGGGCGGGTCGAGCGTGCGGGTGCACCCGATGCACGACACCGAGCCGCAGCTCGCGCAGTGTGCCCCGCTCGATCCGATGTCGCCGTCGACTGTGTCCACCGGCGGTCGGCTCAGAGGACGCCGGTCAGGGCGCCCACGGGCATGCGGAGGTCGGACAGCATCTGCAGGTCCTCGTCGGCCGAGCGGCCGAGCGTGGTCAGGTAGTTGCCGACGATGAGGGCGTTGATCCCCGAGGTCATCCCCATGGACTGGAGCTCGCGCAGGGTGACTTCTCGACCGCCGGCGTAACGGAGGATGACGCCAGGGAGCCCGAGGCGGAACAGGGCGATCCAGCGAATGGCCTCCCAGGCACCGATGGGCCGCTCGCCGCCGAGCGGCGTGCCCGGACGGGGGTTCAAGAAGTTGAGCGGCACCTCAGTGGGGTCGAGGTCCTGGAGTTGGGTGAGCAGCTCGATGCGCTGCTCGTCCGTCTCTCCCATGCCGATCAGGGCACCGCAGCACAGCTCCATACCGTGGGTGCGGACCAGCTCACACGTCTCCTGGCGCTCCTCCCACGTGTGGGTCGTCACCACGTTCGGAAAGAAGGAGCGTGCCGTCTCTAAGTTGTGGTTGTAGCGGTGGACCCCGCCTTCGCCGAACCGGCGGGCCTGATCCTCGGTGAGGAGTCCGGCGCTGACGGCGACGTTCATGCCCGTCTTCTCTTGGACCATCGGCACCAGTTCCAGGATCCGCTGCATGGTCCGTTCGTCGGGTCCACGGATGGCCAGCACGATGCAGAACTCGGAGGCTCCAGACGCCTTGGTCTCTTCGGCTGCCCGCAGGACTTCGTCAGCATCCAAAAACGGCGTGGCCTTGACCGGGGTGTCGAACTGGGACGACTGCGAGCAGAAGTGGCAGTCCTCAGGGCACCCGCCTGTCTTGGCTGACAGGATGCCCTCTACTTCGACTTCGGGGCCGCACCACGTCAGGCGGACCTGATGGGCGAGGGCGGCGAGCGAGGTCACGTAGTCGTCGGGCAGGGCGGCGAGCCCCGCGAGCTCCTCGCCGGTCAGGAGCCGGCGCTCGTCGAGCAATGCCGTTTCGGCGGCGTGGATGCGAGCCCGAGCGGCCGACGGGTCGATCTCGGGTCGCTCCGGCTCACCTCGCCGGGGTGGCGACAGGGTGACGGTGGTCGGGGTGGGGGAGGTGGTGGCGTCTCCAGACATGGGTGCCACGGTAGTGGGCCGGACGAGGATTCCAAAAACCAGCAGACCGGATCCGGGCGAGCGGTCCGCCCATCGACGGAACCAGGCAGCCTGGATGCAGCGCAACTCAGCGCAACTCAGCCTTGGTGGCGAGGCTCGCCGAACACCGCTGGACGCTTTTCGCGTAACGCAGCCACACCTTCGCGATAGTCCGGACCGGCCATCATCGGGTCGAGCATGGCCTCGGCGGTGCGCACCGACTCGGCTGCGGTCATATGAAACGACTCGTAGACCTGACGCTTGGAGACGGCCAACGAGGCCGGGGACACCGTGGTGGCCAACATGCGGGCGTACCCGTAGACGTGGTCCATCAAGTCGGGACCGTCGACCACCGCAGTGACCAGGCCGAGTCGTTCGGCCTCATCGGCATCGAAGGTCCGGCTGGACAGGATCAGGTCGAGGGCCCGGGGCAGGCCGATCAGTTTGGGGAGCAGCCAGGCCAGGCCGAAGGCGCACGGCAGGCCGAGCTTGCCGTGCGCCGTGGTGAACTTGGCGCCGCGAGCGGCAAACCGGAGATCGCAGTAGCAGGACAGGGCGAACCCGATGCCGGCGACCGGTCCGTTGATGGCAGCCAGGATCGGCTTGTCGATGCCGAAGTGATAGGCCAGCTCGGCATCGAACTCGGGCCGCACCCCATAGCCCGGGGCGGCCAAGTCGTCCGGTGCCCCGGCGTCGTACGAGCCGCGCTCGACATGGCCGGCCAGGTCGGCCGACTCGGCTCCGGCACAGAAGCCCCGGCCGGCCCCGGTCACCACGATGACCCGCACGGCTGGGTCGTCAGATGCTGCCTGCAGATGCGACCGGTACTCGGCGTTCATCACAGCCGTCCACGCGTTGAGCCGCTCGGGACGGTCGAGGGTGATCGTGGCGATCCCGTCGACAACGTCGTAGCGGGTCGCCTCGAGCAGAGACGGCGTCATTGGTGCTTCGCGGTGATGGTGCGGACCGGCCGGGTCACCCCGGCCGGTCCGGAACCGATCAGTAGCGGTAGGTCTCGGGCTTGTACGGACCCTCGACCGGCACGCCGATGTAGTCGGCCTGCTCGGGGGTGAGCTGAGTGAGGCGGACGCCGAGGGCGTCGAGGTGCAGCCGGGCCACCTTCTCGTCGAGGTGCTTCGGAAGCACGTACACCTTGTTCTCGTACTGGCCGGTGTTGGAGAAGAGCTCCATCTGGGCCATCGTCTGGTTGGTGAAGGAGTTCGACATGACGAAGCTCGGGTGGCCGGTGGCGTTACCGAGGTTGAGCAGGCGGCCCTCCGACAGGATGATCACGGCCTTGCCGTCGGGGTAGACCCACTTGTCGACCTGGGGCTTGATGTTGACCCGCTCGATGCCCGGGGTGGCCATGAGGTTGACCATGTCGATCTCATTGTCGAAGTGGCCGATGTTGCCCACGATGGCCTGGTGCTTCATCCGGGCGATGTCGCCCGAGGTGATGACGTCCTTGTTGCCGGTCGTGGTGATGAAGATGTCCGCCGTCTCGAGCATGTCGTCGAGCGTGGCCACCTGGTAGCCGTCCATGGCCGCCTGCAGCGCGCAGATCGGGTCGATCTCGGTGACGATGACCCGGGCGCCCTGGCCGCGGAGCGACTCGGCCGAGCCCTTACCCACATCGCCGTAGCCGCAGACGACGGCGACCTTGCCGCCGATGAGGACGTCGGTGGCCCGGTTGATGCCGTCGATCAGCGAGTGGCGGCATCCGTACTTGTTGTCGAACTTGGACTTGGTGACGGCGTCGTTGACGTTGATGGCAGGGAAGAGGAGCTCTCCACTGGCCTGCATCTCCACTAGGCGGTGGACGCCGGTGGTGGTCTCTTCGGACACGCCCTTGATGGCATTGGCGATCGAGGTCCAGCGGTTGGTGTCCTCGGTGAGGCTGCGGGTCAGCACGCTCAACACGACGGCGTACTCCTCGGAGTCCGCTGTAGACGGGTCCGGCACGACGCCGGCCTTCTCGAACTCGACGCCCTTGTGGACGAGGAGCGTGGCATCGCCACCATCATCGAGGATCAGGTTCGGGCCTTCGCCGCCCGGCCACTGCAGGACCTGCTCGGTACACCACCAGTAGTCCTCGAGGGTCTCGCCCTTCCAGGCGAAGACGGGGACGCCCTTGGGGTCGTCTACGGTGCCCTCGGGACCGACGGCTACGGCAGCAGCGGCGTGGTCCTGGGTGGAGAAGATGTTGCAGCTGGCCCAACGGACTTCGGCGCCGAGGGCGGTCAGTGTCTCGATCAGCACGGCGGTCTGGATCGTCATATGGAGCGAGCCCGTGATGCGGGCACCGGCGAGGGGTTGGGCGGCGCCGAACTCCTTGCGCATGGACATCAGGCCGGGCATCTCGTGCTCGGCCAGGACGATCTCCTTGCGGCCATAGTCGGCAAGGGAAAGGTCTGCGACCTTGAAGTCGTTGGCGCGTGTGTCGCTGGACATGTGGCTCCTTCGTCGTACCGGCCCGGTCGGGAACGGTGCTGTCCGGATCGGGCCGTCCGGCCCGTCCGCGTCGTTCCGAACCCTTGATGACGGCCGAAGCCGCAGGTATCGGAATCGCTGAAGTGATGATAGTGCAACCCCTTCCGCGACCGTCCGCCAGGAGCGGCCCGCGGGGTGCAGGACAGTTGCCGTCCCTATTCAGAAGGCGCACCGCAGGAGTCTCATTCCTCGGTCCCTCTTGTCCGCCCTGTTACCGTTGAGGGTGATCTGCTGGCCGGGGGGACGGCAGAACCTCACCTGGGGTGACTCGAGCGAAATGGGGAGTGCGGGCATGGGCGCAGGACGCGGGATCAGCGTGCGGAGCAAGCCGACCAGGAAGGCCCTGCATCGCCCTGCAGCGATCCTGGCTGCCTGCATCATCGGCGGCGGCGTTCTGTCCGCTTGCAGCTCGTCTTCCTCCTCGAGCTCGACGACCGCAGCAGCGTCCTCGTCGGGCAAGGTCCTGCTGGTGGGCACGTACAAGGGCCATTCGGGCCAGTACGCCACTATCCAGTCTGCGGTGAACGCGGCCAAGCCGGGCGACTGGATCCTGGTCGCCCCCGGCGACTACCACGAGGCGGCCGACAGCTCCGGCTTGCCGGTAAACCCGACGCACGGCGACAGCGGGGGCGTCCTGATCAGCACGGCTGACGTGCACCTGCGAGGCATGGATCGTTCCGGAGTAGTGGTCGACGGCACCAAGGCCGGGGCTCCCTCTTGTAGCGCCAACCCCGCTGATCAGACGTACGGGGCGCTCGGCTCGGACGGCAAGACGGTCGGCCGCAACGGCGTCGTGGTGTGGAAGGCGAACGGGGTGTCGATCGACAACCTCACCACCTGCAACTTCCTGGCCGGCACGGGCGACTCGGGCAACGGCATCTGGTGGAACGGCGGAGCGGACAGCGCCACCATCGGGCTCCACGGCTATTCGGGGAGCTACCTCACGGCCACCTCCACCTTCTTCGGCACCGAAAACACCGCTGCCCAGTACGGGGTCTTCGCCTCGGACGCAGCGGGGCCGGCCGTGCTCGATCAGACCTACGCCAGCAACTTCAACGACTCCGGCATCTATGTCGGCGCATGCAAGCAGGTGTGCGAGGTGACCATCAACCACGCGTGGATGGAGTACAGCGCGCTGGGCTACTCGGGTACCAACTCCGGCGGGGCGATCGTCATCGAGAACTCTCAGTTCGACAACAACAAGGACGGCTTCGACACCAACACCCAGATCGCGGGGGACCCCCCAGCACCACAAGATGGGGCATGTCCCAACGGAGGGACGAGCCCGATCACTCATACCCACTCGTGCTGGGTGTTCATGCACAACAACGTCCACGACAACAACAACCCCAACGTGCCGCAGTCCGGCACAGCCAGTCAGGGACCGGTGGGTACGGGCATGACCCTGTCAGGCGGGCGCAACGACACCGTCATGGACAACACCTTCTCCAACAACGGGGCCTGGGGCTTTCTCATGATCCCGTATCCGGACTCCAGCACGCCGGAGTACAACCAGTCGTGCACTGGCACGGGCGGCGTCGAGTCAGGTGCGTTCGGCTGCGTATACGACCCCATGAACAACGCACTGCTGAACAACCACTTCTCGGGCAACGGAACGTTCAAGAACCCGAGCAACGGTGACTACGGGCAGATCACCCTCAACGGCGGGCAGCCGTCGAACTGCTACTCGGGCAACGTCGCCCCCGCTGGCTCCACGCCGGCAGACCTCCAGACGACCCAGCCGAAGTGCGGCGTCACGACCGCCGGAGCGGTCACCGGGGGAGCGCTGCTCGGCCAGGTCTTGTGCGACACCGGCAACGGTCCCTGTGGTGCGGACATGGTCTATCCGAAGCCCACCGGGGTGCAGATGCACCCGCTTCCTGCGGGCCTTCCGACGATGCCCAATCCGTGCAAGGGCGTGCCGGACAACGCCTGGTGCGCAGGCGGCAAGACGGTCTAGCGGGACGCTGGACCGAAGTCAGTCGACTGTTTGGTGGGCGGTACCGGCACTTGCGGCTGTCGTCCACGGGGCTCCGGAACGCACCTCGTAGGACGGAACTCCTGCAGTCCGGCCCCCGTAGTTGACCAACTTGGTCATATTTTGCCAGTATCGTGACGAACCCGCACCGGCCGATCCGGTGGTGCGCCCATCTGTCCAAGGAGATACGCCATGTCCGAGTGGGGATTCGAGACCCGTCAGATCCATGCAGGGGCGGAACCCGACCCGACCACGGGCGCCCGGGCGACACCGATCTACCAGACCACGAGCTACACCTTCCGGGACACGGCCCACGCGGCCGCCCTCTTCGGCCTGGGCGAACTGGGGAACATCTACACCCGGATCATGAACCCGACTCAGGCGGTCTTCGAGGAGCGCATCGCCGCACTCGAAGGAGGCGTGGCTGCGCTGGCCGTAGCCAGCGGTCAGGCCGCTGAATCGATCGCTCTGATGAACCTGGCGGAAAATGGCGGCCACGTGGTCTCTTCTCCGTCGCTGTACGGCGGGACCTACAGCCTCTTCCGCCACACGCTGCCGAAGTTGGGCATCGAGGTCACCTTCGTGGAAGACGCTGATGATCTGGATGCCTGGCGTGCCGCCATCCGGCCCAACACCAAGGCGTTCTATGCCGAGTCGGTGGGCAACCCCAAGGGAGACATCCTCGACTTCGCCGGGGTGTCGGCCATCGCGCACGAGCACAAGATCCCCCTCGTCGTGGACAACACCCTGGCCAGCCCCTACCTGTGCAACCCGCTCCAGCACGGCGCCGACATCGTGGTGCACTCGGCCACCAAGTTCATCGGCGGCCACGGCACCTCCATCGGCGGGGTCATCGTGGACGGCGGCACCTTCGACTACGAGGGCAGTGGCCGGTTCCCCGGCTTTACCGAGCCCGACGCCAGCTACCACGGCCTCGTGTTCGGCCAGCTGCCCGAGCCGCTGTTCGCGGCCCGGTTCGTCCTGAAGGCCCGGCTGCAGTACTTGCGGGATCTGGGGGCAGCAGTCACCCCGTTCAACTCGTTTCTCTTCCTGCAGGGCGTCGAGACCCTCAGCCTCCGGATGGAGCGCCACGTGCAGAACGCGCTGGCCGTGGCCACCTGGCTCGAGTCCCGCGACGAGGTGACCTGGGTGGCCTACCCCGGCTTGGAGTCCAGCCCGTGGCACGGCCGCCAAGAGCAGTACATGCCCAAGGGCGGCGGCGCCATCGTGGCCTTCGGCATCGAGGGCGGTATCGAGTCGGGGCAGAAGTTCATCGAAGGCCTCGAGCTCTTCAGCCACCTGGCCAACGTGGGTGACGTGCGGAGCCTGGCCATCCACCCGGCATCGACGACGCACTCACAGCTCACCGAGGCCGAGCAGGTCACCTCGGGTGTGACGCCGGACCTGGTCCGGCTGTGCATCGGCATCGAGTCGATCGAGGACGTCATTGCCGACCTCGAGCTCGGGTTCGCCGCCGCCAAGGGGGAGTGACGGCCCCTCCATCTGAGCTGTTCTGGAAGTCCAGCGACGCCGCGGGCGGACGCCGGTTCGCCCAACTGATCCCAGACGACGGCCCTGGCCTGTCCCTGGAGGGCGGAAGCTCCCTGGCTGGGCTGACGGTCGCCTATGAGACGTGGGGGACCCTGGACGCGGCGCGCTCGAACGCGGTCCTCGTCCTTCATGCCCTCACCGGCGATTCGCACGCCGCCGGCCCGGCCGGCCCGGGCCACCCCACGGCGGGGTGGTGGGACCCGTTGATCGGCCCCGGTGCCCCGATCGATACCGATCGATACTTCGTGGTCAGCCCCAACGTGCTGGGGGGCTGCCAGGGGACTACCGGTCCGTCGTCGACTGCGCCGGACGGAGCACCCTGGGGCTCGAGGTTTCCTCGACTCACCATCCGTGATCAGGTGGCGGCTGAGGTGCGGTTGGCCGATCATCTCGGAATCGAGCGGTGGGCTGGCGTGGTCGGCGGATCAATGGGGGGCATGCGGGTCATCGAGTGGTGCGTGGGCTACCCGGACCGCGTGGCCAGCGCTGCCGTGCTGGCAGTGGGTGCGGCGGCCAGCGCCGAACAAGTGGCCCTGTGCTCGGTGCAGTGCCGGGCCATCCGGCTCGATGCCCACTTCGCCGGCGGCGACTACTACGGCTCGGACGTGGCCCCGGTGGCAGGCATGGCCCTGGCCCGAGGGATCGGCCAGATCACATACCGGACCGAGGCCGAGTTCGACGAGCGGTTCGGGCGCACTCCTCAAGACGAAGAGAACCCACTGGCGGGGGGTAGGTTCGCTGTCGAGTCGTACCTCGAATACCAGGGCGAGAAGCTGGCAACGCGGTTCGATCCGAACTCTTACCTCGTGCTGAGCGAGGCCATGAACAGCCACGACGTCGGGCGAGGACGGGGCGGTGTGGCCGCGGCGCTCTCCCGGGTGACCGCGTCAGTCGTGGTGGCCGGCATCGACTCGGACCGGCTCTATCCGTTGGCACTGCAGGCCGAGCTGGCCGAGCTGCTGCCAGGTGACCGCCCCCTGACGGTCATCCGATCAGCGTTCGGCCACGATGGGTTCCTCCTCGAGACCGACCAGGCCGGTGCCGTGGTGGCTCGGGCGCTCGAGGGCTGACCCCACCACGGCTGCAGGCCGAGCATGCCGTCCGACGGGGTTCGGATCCAGAATGGCGGCCAGCAATAAGAAGCTCCTGAACTGGAGTTATGTTCTTCTGATTGTCCTTTGGAAGTTCAATTTAGGACGTTCGGCCCTTATGATCCGGCGCCCAGCTGGCCGATGCTCTAGGTATGGCAGGCCAGGGGTTCGAGAGGGCAAGCACGATAGTGAGTAGGGGGGACTCAGGTTCCGTTGGACTGGCCGATGCCGCTGCCGAACTCGGACCCACCTACGTATCGCCTGCGTTTGGGCCACCAGTCGAGGACGTGGGCAGCATCGAATCCCCGCCGTCCGGGCCAGCCCCGGCCAGGCTCGGTCCCCCTGGGTTGGCGGGCCCGATTCTCGAGGACGTGGACCCGGCCCAACTCCGTGCTGTGCAAGAAGGCCTGGACCCCAGCCTGATCCTTCGGGCAGTTCGACTCCCCGATGGCACGATCATCGACTTCGTCTGCGAGGACGCCAACGATGCAGCCGGTGACAGCCTCGATCTGGTCAAGGAACTGCTGGTCGGCGCATTTATGACCGAGACGATCAGGGAGGACCTCGCCTCGTTCCTCCTCGAACGGTGCAGCGATGCCGTCGAAACCGGCAAGTCGCTGTCGTTCGACGATCTCCGGATTCCCGATGTCGACTCGGACGAGGACCGTCACTACGACATCCAGGCCGTCGCCGTGGGCGACCGGGTCTGCTTCTCCTGGCGCGAGGTGACCGAAGGCTTCCGTAGTGCGCAGTCTTTGGCTGAATCGCGGAACCGATACCGCCTCCTGGCCGAGAACTCCTCGGATGTCGTCTTCATGATGACCCCGGACGGGGTGGTCGAGTGGGTGTCACCGTCCGTGCGTGACATGTTGGGATGGGACGCCCAAGAGTTCGTCGGACGGCCGATCTCCGAGTTCGTGTTCGCGGAGGACCTGGACCGTCACGCCGCCATCCACCGCCACCCGGCAATGGTGCGGGCTCCGGTCGAGGAGCTCCGGTATCGATGTGCCGGTGGCGGCCACCTGTGGGTATCAGCTCGGACCCGAGAGGTCCTCGACAACGAGGGGCGGACGGTGAACATCGTGGCGTCGCTGCGCGATGTGGACAAGCAGGTGCTGGCGCGCCGCGCGCTGGTCGCATCCGAGGAGCGGTTCCGGGTCCTTGCCGAAAACGTGACCGATGTGGTCTACGAAGCAGTCGACGGACGATTCGTGTGGGTCTCCCCGTCCGTGGAGCGTGTGCTCGGCTGGGACCCGTCCGAACTGATCGGCAAGCCCTCGTTCTCCATCATCGCCCCCGAAGATCTACCCCGGGCCGAGCAGGCTCGCAATCAGGTGCTGAGGGACACGCCGCTCGAGCGGTTCGAGTGCCGGTTCCTCACGGCCTCTGGTGAGCGACGGTGGATGTCGGCTCACGCACGTCAGGTCGCGATCAGCGGCAACACGACGACCTCACTGGTCGCCGGACTCTCGGACATCCACCTGGAGATGATCAACCGCCTGGCATTGTCCGTCCTGGCCTCGGTCAACTCCGTCATGGTCCGATCGCCGGACGAATCCTCCCTCGTGTCAGATGTCTGCCGGACGATCGGCGAGAGCGACGACTTCGCAGCCGCCCGATACAGCCGCAGCGGCGGAGAATCGGGGGAGGCACTGGTGTCTGTCGCATCGGCCCCCGAGGATGACGGAGCACTCCGTCCGGAGGCGACCTGCTGGTATGTCGGCCCGTTCGCCGACGACGTCACCTTCGGGGCCTTGGACTCGGGGATGGTGCAGGTTCGGCACCGGACAGGCGTGGAGCGCACCGTGCCGCCATGGACAGGAGGCAGCGATGGGTTCTGGCACCGCTCCTCGATCGGCCTGCCGGTGTTGGTGGACGGGGTGGTCGATGGGGTCCTGACCATCGAGTCCGATTCCGTCAACGCATTCAGTTCGACAGTGGCCGACACGTTGGAGCAGCTCGCCCATCAGATGGGTTCGGCATTGGCCCGCGTCCGGATTCGCGACCGACTGCTCGCATCCTTGAACGAGCAGCTCGTACTGGGCGCCGCCATCGAACAGTCGGGAGAGTCAGTGGTCGTCACCGATCTTGACTCGGTGATCGTCTACGCCAACCCGGCGACATCGATCACGTCCGGGTACACCAATGACGAGCTCGTCGGCGCGAGCATGAGCTTGTTCGCCAGTGGTCTGCACGGGCCCGGCTTCTTCGAGGACATCTCCGAGCAGCTTCAGACGGGAAGAACCTGGCGTGGCGTGATGGTCAACCGGAACAAGTTGGGTGAGCTCTACGAAGAAGACACCTCGATCACCTCGGTCCGTAGTGGCGATGGCGAGATCAACGGCCATGTCTTCGTGCTGCGGAACATCACACGGGAGCGCAAACTCGAATCCGACCTTGATCGGCTCCGCAGCGACCGCCAGTCGGTGATCCGGGCCTTGAGCGGTGTCCGGGTCGGCGCCACGGTCGAGGCGACGGCTGCTTCCTTCTGCAGCGCCATCACCCGGTTGGAGGATGTCGACCTCGCCAGGGTCCTCTTGGTCGAGACCGACGACCGAGTCGTGCCGCTCGGCATCACCGGCCAGAGCTACCTCGACTGGGAGGTCGGTGTCCCGGTCACATTCGCCTCCCTCGGCACGATGCTGGAGATGACCGAGGCGGGCCCATGGTGGCTCCCTCTGCACGATGTCGCCCAGTCGGGGGACACATACGCCTCCGTTGTCGGACCCATGGTCGATGCCGGATTCGAGTCGATCGGGTTCGCTCCGATCTGGTGGGAGGATCGAATGTCGGGGATCCTCGTCGTGGCCAGCCGCACGCCAGAGGCCGAGCAGTGGGTCCAGGCTCGCGATGCGGTCATCGAGGAGCTCAGTTCGTTCGCCCGGACCGTGCTGGGCGCCCAGGCGCATCGCTGTAGTGAACAGGGAAAGCTTCGAGACGAGATCCGAGCCATGATCGCCGATGTTGCGCATCGACCCGTCTACCAGCCGGTCATCGATCTGCACACTGGCGAGGTCAAGGGTTACGAGGCGCTGACAAGGTTCACCAACGGCAGGCGCCCCGATCTGGTCTTCGAAGAGGCGCACGTCGTGGGTCTTGGCATCGAGTTGGAGACGGCGTGTGCGGTCAACGCGGCCAGGGGTGCGGCCGATCTTCCGGCTGGGGGTTGGCTCGCCGTCAACTTCTCCCCTGCGTCAGTCATCGCCGACTCGTTGGCGGCAGTGGTGAAACTGACCAACCGACCCGTGGTCGTGGAGATCACCGAGCACGTCGAGATCAAGAACTACTCGGTCGTGCGCGACGCAGTGGCGCGGACTCCAGGAGTACGCATCTCGGTGGATGATGCCGGGGCCGGGTACGCGAGCCTGCATCACATCTTGGAGCTGCAACCGGACTTCGTGAAGCTCGATATTGGCCTGGTCCGCAACATCGACTCGGACCCGGCCCGCCAGGCGCTGAGTGCCGGCTTGCGCTACTACTCAGAACAGGCGGGCAACACGCTCATCGCCGAAGGGATCGAGACGGCTGGCGAGCACGAGACCCTTGACCATCTCGGCATATCGCTCGGTCAAGGGTACCTATTCGGTCGCCCAGCTCCTGCGGTACCGACACCGTGACACACGTAACTGCAAAAGGTTGATCGGGCACAACGAATGAGGGTCGGAAGATGAACAGCCACGAACAGATCGGCGATATGTACAGGTTCGAGATGGTCGATGCCGTACTTCCGGATCCCTATCCGCCGGGGGTCGACCCCTCGTCCGTCCACCTGCCTTCGGTACCCCGGATCCGGTATACGGACGACGATGCCGTGCAGCGTCGCAACTACTGGCAAGCCCACGTGTGGGTGCTTCTCCACCGATACAGCAGGGTGTTTGCCGATCCGGACTGCCCGACGATCGTGCACGACGAGTACCCGAGAGTGGCGCACCGGGCACTCCGGCTCGTGGAACGGGCCTCCGGGGTTCATCCGATCAGCCCACTCGACGCTGTCGCCTGCCACACCGAACTCAAGGATCTGCGAAAAGGGGCAGTCACTTGCGAAGGAACGCTGGTGGCACTCCGCGTCACGCCCGAAGCCGGGCGCTCCAAGGTGGGTCACTACGCAGGCGTCTCCTCGGACAGCTCGCGCGGTCCGGACTTCTTTTCGACGGCAACCCCGACCCGCACCTTCGACCTCCGCCTGGGCATGCGAGGCGTCCGCCGCCCTCGCCGGGCGAAGGGCTAGACCGACACGATCGAGCGAAGGTGTGCAGGGCAGGACGGAACGGGCTGACCTGCCTGCTCTTTCATCGGTGCGAGGCGAACCAACGCCCCAGTTCGTCCATTCCCCGGTCGATGCCCACTTTGGGCTGCCATTGCAGTACCCGCCGAGTATGAGTCTGATCGAACCAGTGCGCCACTGCTAGCTGTCGAGCGGCGAAGTGGGTCAGCGGCGGCTCGTCGCCCGGCCAGAACGTGCCGACGAGCCGTCCGGCCACGCCGAGCAGCGGGGCGGGCACCGAGCGGACGACGGGATCGATGCCGGCGGCGGCCAGGATCCCTTCGACCAATTCGGCCAGCGTCCGGGGGTCACCGCCGCTGACGACCCAGGCGGCGCCCACGGCTTCGTCGGAATCGCCAGTCCGGTCGAGTCCGGCCACGATCGATGCGGCGGCGTCGTCGATGTAGGTGGTGTCGACCAGCGCCCGGCCGTGATCGGGCAGCACCAGGCGCCCCTGTCGGGCGCGATCGACGATGCGGCCCACCAGTTGGGTGTCCCCCGGGCCCCATACCAAGTGGGGACGGATCACCACGGTGGGTACGACAGCGTGCTCCAGCACGTACCGTTCGGCCACCGCCTTGGACCGGGCGTAGGCATCCCGTCCGCGGTAGCGGGCCGGCTCGGTGCCGGCCCCGACGGCCGGCCCTCCATCAAAGGCGACCGAGGGCGAAGAGACATGCAGGAGGCGGCCGCACCGGGCGGCGGCTGTCACCACGTGCTGCGTCCCCACGACGTTGACCTGGTAGGCCTCCTCCCAAGTCGGTCGGGGCGCCACCAGGGCGGCCAGGTGGACGATGGCATCGTGGCCCTCTGCTGCACGCAGCACCGCGGCAGCATCACGGACGTCGCCGAGCACATCGGTCGTGCCGGTGCCGCTGGGGGAGCGCTGAAAGCAGGTCACCTGGTCGCCTCGTGCGGCCAGTTGTTCGGCCACGGTCCGTCCCAAGAGGCTGGAGCCCCCGGTGAGGAAGACCTTCACCGTCCGGCGAGGAAATCGGTGACGTCAGCCGCGAGTGCGGTGCGGTCGATCTTCGACTGGTGGCGGCGGTCGACCGGAAGCCGTCCTTCCAAGACAGCGGCGATCCGGTGCGGGCAGGCCTCCCGGGCAGCGTTGCGGACCGTGATGGAAGCCACCCGTAGGTCACCGGTTCCTTCGACGACGACGCACAGCACCTGAGTCCCGGTCGGCCCTACCCCGACGGCGGCCGCAGTGCGACCAGTGGCAGCGGCCACCGGTCCCTCGATGGCCACACTGGCCAGGGGTCCCTCGGCAGTGGCGATGACGTGGCGGCGGCGGCCGAGATGCATGAGCAGCCCGTCTTCGACGTAGCCCACGTCGCCCGTGCGGTGGTAGCGAACGCCGCCGTGCTCGGCCCAGGTGTCTGCGTCGGCGGTCCAGGCAGCCTCGTAGCCGTCGAACATCCACGGGGCGTGGAGCAGGATCTCGCCCCAACCGGTGTCGTCGTGTCGCGGGGTGGCAGGGTCATCGAGGGCCGTGATCAGGATCGAGCAGCCGGGGACCGGCCGACCGGTCGAGTTACCGCCGAGTCGACCGACTCGGTCCGGAGCTGTCCCGTCGGTGACGGGCAGGCACTCGGTCATCCCGTACGGGGTCCGGACGTCGCCTCCGGTGACCGCCCGGATCCCCTCGACCATGTCGACCGGGATCGGCGCCCCGGCCAACATGACCAGATCGATCGGAGCCGACCGGCCTCGGGCGCTGTCGAGGATGGAACGCGCTGATGCCGGCGAAAGCCAGGCGACGGTCACGTGGGCCTTGGCGAGGGCGGCGGCGAGTTCGTCGAAACCGAGCAGCGACGGCTTGTCAACGTCGAAGTCGGGGCGCACGCACGTCATCTGCAACGAGGGCGCTAGGAGCATGAAGGGGCCGAAGGACGTGGTGAAGGCGTCACCTGGGTGCATGCCGAAGAGGGGTCCGACTACGTCGCGCTGGGCGGCGAGGGCGCCGTGGGTGTAGCGGACAGCCTTGGCTGGTCCGGTAGCCCCCGAGGTGTGGACGATGGCGGCCACATCGGCTGCCGCTGCCTCGATGGGGACGAACGGGGCCGAGCCGGCTAAAGCGTCAGATCGTGCGGCGGACAGGTCGACCGCCCCCGGAAACGTGCCGAATACGGCGCGGGACGATCCAGGGGCGAAACGGAGTGCCGTGGCCAGCGCGAGCGTGCCCGGGGTTCCGATCGTCCACGCCGGTGCGGCGGCTCGGATCAGCCGTCTGAGTTGGCGGACCCCGGCCGAAGCATCCGCCACTACCGGTACGGCCCCGACCTTCCACACAGCCGCCGCGGCGATGAGGAGCTCGCAGCTCGGGGGCACCAGGACCGATACCCGGTCCCCGGGGCGCAGACCGCCTCGATGCAGGGCGTGAGCGGCCAACGAAGAGCGGGACTCCAGGTCGGCCCAGGAGAGCACGCCGTCCGGACCGTCGTAGGCAGGGGAGTGGTCGTTCGAACGGACCCCTAGGGAGGCCAGGACGGATTCGAAGGGTGTGGTGCCCAGTTCGGGGACGGGTGCCGGCCGCCGGGTCCCGAGCCCGTCGAGCCACCGGGCGACCACCGGGCCCACCGGTGCGTCGAGGGTCACGAGGTGAGCGGCATCGGCGAACCGTTCGACGTCGGCGTGCGGCACCCGGGCCCGCAGATCGGCCAGGAACCGGTCGTGGAACACCGGGTCGCGTCCACCCCACAGCAGGAGCGTCGGGCGGTCGTGCGTGTCGAGGACGGCGGCGCACTCTCGGAGCGCCTGATCCGACGGATCGCTGGCGATCACCGGAATGTCCGCCACGAAGTCTCGGACGGCCTCGCGCCGGTCTGCTCCCCGGTACGGGGCCTGCAGCGCATCCCGGTGGACGCGGTCGGTCATGCGGGCGGTGCCGGCCACGAAGGCGGGGGTCCGGCGACAGCTGAGGTCGACCAGGCCGCGTGCCGCTTTGATCAACGGGGGGACGGCGACGCCGCCTGGCTTGGCCACCGCCGTGTTGGCCAGGATCAGGGCCTCGACGTCGAGGGACCCCGAAGCCCCGACGGCCACTGGACCACCCCAGTCGTGCGCGGCCAGTACGAGCGGTCCGGTGATCTCTTGGCGACAGAAGGAGACGAGCTCGGCCACGCGGTCTGCCAGGCGCCGGGGACGCCCTCGTTCGGACCACCCCATGCCCGTCTGGTCGATGGCGATGACCCGCCAGGCAGGGGCCAGTGTGGTCAGTAGGTCCCGCCAGATGTAGCCCCAGGACGGGTTGCCGTGGACGCAGACGATTGTCCCCGCCGGTCCGGGCCCGGTGTCGAGGACGTGCCAGTCGACCGGACGCCCATCGGACCCGTCGATGAGGACTCGTCGGGACCAGGATGGGTCGAGCCCCCACGAGGAGAGCTGGGCGGCACTGGGGGACAGCGGTATCGGCACCGGCTGGCCGGCACTCGTCGGGGCGGTGGCCACGGGGGCTACCAGATCAGCTCGGCGGCGGCGCAGTTCAGTCCCGAGCCGATCCCCATCAGCAGCACCCGTTCGCCGGGTGCGATCTGGTCGGCGATCGTCGACAACGTGTACGGCACGGCCGCTGGGCCCATGTTGCCGAATCCTGGGTAGGTGAGCGGCACGAGGGCCATGTCCACGCCGAGGAGCTCGCAGAGCTTGCGGGTGTGGACCGCCGACACCTGGTGCATGACATAGCGGTCGCACGTCGTCCACTCCCACCCGTCGGCCAGCGACGCGTCGAAGGCTTCGCGGGCCAGGGCCAACCCCTTTTCGAGCAGCCCAGCGGTATCGGTGCGCATGGTGTCGAGGTCGCCAACACACAGGTCGTGGTGGACGGTGGCTGCCCGGGAGGTCCCCCCCAGGAACCGGTGCCCGCCGTCTCGCGGGCCGCCCATCACCATGGCGGCACCACCCGAGCCGAGGGTCAACGAGGCGAACTGGGCGAACACGTCCATGGCAGTGGCCGTCGGTTGGCGAAGGCGCTCGATGGTGGCCAGCTGGGTGTGCCGGCTCCCTTCGCCGTCGACGATGAGGACGGTACGGGCCTGCCCGGTCTCGATGGCCATGGCGCCGACCTGCATGGCGTTGACGAAGCCCAGACAGGCGTTTCCGAGATCGAAGTTGACGCACTCGGGCCCGAGGCCGAGGCGGTGGTGGACGGCGCAGGCGACGCTCGGCTCCAAGTGGTGCTTGCATACCGACGTGGAGATCAGCATGTCGACCTCAGATGGGGCGACCCCGGCGAGCTCGAGGGCCCGCTGCCCGGCCAGTGCCGCCGCCTCGTCGAAGGTGACTGCCTCGGGCCACCATCGCCGCTCGACGATGCCCGCCACCGACTCCAGGAGCCCGGGACGCACACCGCAGCGTTCGAAGGTTTCGGCCAACTGCTCATCGATCCAAGCCGAGGTGATCACTTCGGGAGCTTCCGCGTGAGCAACGCTCCAGATCGTCGGACGCGTGAATTCGATTCGGGGGCTCACCGCTATAGGTTACGGCCTCCCGGTGGCTGTGCCATACCAGATGCCGCCGCAGCGCAAGGACCCGGTTGACTCTGCCTCATCGACGGCCGGCCGAGGCCCTTTGAGTGACGAAGCGGAGGGCGGCCGTCGAGCGAACAGCCTCTGGTCGAACAGCCTCTGGTCGAACAGCCTCTGGTCGATCGTCCGAATGGATCCTGGCGCCGATAGCCTGACAGGGGTCGGAGGACGTGGGATTCACCGAGTAGTGCGATCAGGAGGCGGCCATGGCGGAGTGGCGAGTTGCAGGAGATGGCGCAGGCAACGCGACGGAAAAGACCTGTGCACACCTGCCAGGGCCAGTTGATGTGTCGTCGGCATCGGCGCTCGAGTGCGTCGACTGTCTGGTCGAAGGCTCGCAGTGGGTCCACCTGCGACAGTGCCTGGAGTGCGGGGAGGTCCGGTGTTGTGACCAGTCGCCCCGGCATCATGCGACCACCCACTACCGCGAGGCAGCCCACCCGCTCATGCGGTCGGCCCAGCCCGACGAGGAGTGGGGATGGTGCTACGTGGACGAACTGTTTCTTCTGGCGGACTGAGCCGGTGATCGACGTGCGCCTCGGTGGCGCGGCGAGATGACAGCGCAGCAGATCAGGTCCTTGTCCTCGCAAGTGACCTCTTGATTGCCTGGCGATCATTCGGCGTTCGGTGGGTCGATCTCCCCACAATCACGTGGGAGACCACAGGGCCCGCCCCATGCGCGGCTCGTAGATCCGTCCGCACCCATCGATTCCCTTAAGGTCGCCATGTCAGAGACGCATTCGACGGGACGGTGATTGCCGGGCCCGCCCGGATGACCGACTCATAGGCCGACAATCCAAGGACACCATGACCACTGAACACGCTGACCTGTACCACCGCCACCAGGCCGTCCTGCCTACCTGGCTGTCCCTCTACTACGACCAGCCCATCGAGTTCGTCGGCGGCTCCGGTCGCCACGTGACCGACGCCGAAGGAAACACGTACCTGGACTTCTTCGGTGGCATCCTCACCACCTCGACCGGATACAACGTGCCTGAGGTGGTTGATGCAATCCGTACTCAGGCCGGAAAGATGCTCCACAGTTCCACGCTGTATCTGATCCGTCCCATGATCGAACTGGCAGAGAAGATCGCCGCACTCTCCACCATCGACGGGGCCAAGGTGTTCTTCGTCAGCTCGGGCACCGAGGCAGTAGAGACCGCACTGTTGATGGCCACGACCTACCGAGGCTCCGACCAGGTGCTGGCCGTGCGGAACAGCTACCACGGACGGACGTTCGGTGCCGTGGCCGTCACCGGGAACCGGGGGTGGTCGCCCACTTCGAGCAGCCCCCTACGGGTCAGCTTCATCGCCTCACCCGACCGCCTGCGCAGCCCGTTCGGTTCCGGTACCGATGAGGAGTT
>CAININ010000458.1 GCA_903849265.1 uncultured Acidimicrobiaceae bacterium | reverse complement strand
TGTTCCATCGTCGCCCACAGGCCGTGCTCATGGAGCCGGTAGACGTCGAGCTCGGCCCGTTCCTGGCTCCCTGACGACACGACGGCCCGCCCCTTGTTGTGGACGTCGAGCATCAGCGAGGTGGCCTTCTCCTTGGAGTAGCCGAAGAGCTTCTGCAGCACGAAGGTCACGTAGGACATGAGGTTGATCGGGTCGTTCCACACGATGACGAGCCAGGGCGAGTCGAGCGTGGTCTCGTCGTCGAGGATGGTGCTGAGGTCGCCGATGGGCACGGTCTCGACGGGCGCTACCCCGGTGGCCGAGCCGTCCGCGGCGGGTGGTGCCTCTGACCTGCCCTCGGGGGTCCGGATCGTTCGGAGGTCGCTGGCTCCCATCGCACCGGTCCGTCCGCTCACGCGGGCTCCCGGACGGGCCTCGAGGGAGGTGCGGCAACGACTCCGGAGCTACCAGCGGGTCCGAGATCGGAAGTGTCGACTTCCTCGGGCAGATGGTCGGACAGCCCGTGATGGAACCACAGCGCCGTAGACCACACGAGCGTGGCCCCGACGACGTGGATCCCGACCAGGACCGCCGGCAGATGGGTGAAGTACTGCGTGTACCCGATGACCCCCTGGATCACCATGGCGCCGAGCAGTATCCGCCCCGACTCCTGGATCCGTGCCGGAGCATCGGACTTCCAGAGCAGCCACAGCACGACGAGCAGGACGATCCCGGTGACGAGCACCGTCTCGGCGTGGATCCGGGACATGTCGGCCAGCCCGATCTGCACCCGCTTCGATCCCTTGCCCCCGGCGTGGGGGCCGGCCCCGGTGGTCGCCGTGCCGGCGGTGATGGCGACGACGAGCAGGACCAGGTAGGCGCGGGTCCAGCGCAGCACCCTGCGGGTGACGGCCAAGGTGCCCCGCCCGGCCGCATGGCGGGCCCGCAGGCAGAGCACGACACTCACCGAGAGCAGGGCGATCCCGACCATGAAGTGGATCATGACCACATAGGCGTTGAGCTTCGTATAGACGACGACCGCACCGAGGACGGACTCGCCGAGGATGCCGAGCATCAGCCCTCCGGACAGCCAGCGCAGGTCGCGACGGGCCGGCCGGCGGAGGAACGACCCGACATAGGTGACGGTGCAGGTCACGACGAGGGCGAAGACGACCATCCGGTTGCCGAACTCGATGATCGGGTGCAGCGACAGCGGCGGTGTGACCTGTTGCTTGGCACAGGTGGGCCAGTCCGGGCAGCCCAGGCCGGAGTCAGAGAGTCGGACCGCTGCTCCGGTGGCGACGTTCAGGACGATCGTGGCCAGGGAGATTCGGCAGAAGAGGAGGAAGCCGCGGGGGCTGATTCGCAAGGTGGGCACTGATCTCCGATCGTATCGGGCCTCCCCGGCCCAGGGATCTTGCCTCATCAGATCCCGAGAAAAGCGCTCAACGGGCCTCGCTTGGCGGTTCCGGGTAGAGTTTGCAGCGATGTCTGCCCCTGCCGTGGCCCTGCCTGGCCGCCTCTCCCTGGTCGAACGCGTGAGCGCCTATGTGGCGCTCACCAAGCCGCGCATCATCGAGCTCCTGCTCATCACCACCTTGCCCACCATGATCCTGGCCCAGGGCGGCCTCCCTGGCATCTGGCTGATGATCGCCACGTTGCTGGGCGGGACGTTGGCCGCCGGCGGCGCCAATGCCATCAACATGTACGTCGACCGGGACATCGACAAGCTGATGCACCGGACCCGCAAGCGGCCTCTGGTGACCGGGGTCATCGCCCCCCGCAACGCGCTGATCTTCGCCATCTCGCTCGAGGTGCTCGCGTTCGTCGAGCTGTGGGCGTGGGTGAATCTGCTGTCCGCTGTCCTGGCCGTCTCGGCCACGCTCTTCTACGTCTTCGTCTACACGCTCTGGCTCAAGCGGACGAGCAAGCAGAACATCGTCATCGGGGGAGCGGCCGGGGCGATGCCGGTCCTCGTCGGCTGGGCGGCGGTCACCGACTCCCTGGCCTGGGCGCCGGTCGTGCTCTTCGCCATCATCTTCATGTGGACCCCGCCGCACTTCTGGGCGCTCGCCTTCAAGTACAAGGACGACTACGCAGCCGCCAACGTCCCGATGATGCCGGTGGTGGCCACGTTCCGCCGGACGGCGATCGAGATCCTGGTCTACACCGTGATCATGGTCGGGCTGACCTTCCTCCTCGCCCCTGTCGCCCACCTCGGAACGCTCTACCTGGTGACTGCAGCGGTACTCGGGGTGGGATTCATCGCTCTGGCGATCCGGCTGTGGGTGCAGGCCACACCGAAGGCGTCGATGCAGCTGTTCAGCTACTCGATCACCTACCTCACCGTGCTCTTCGTCGTGATGGCGGTCGACGTCTTCCTTACGCATTGACCGCACCTCCGGACCCGGCCGAACCTGACAGCACGGGCGGCGGAGCGACACCGCCGGTCGCCGACGGCACGCCAGCTTCTGGCGTGAAGAGTCCAGCACCGCCACGGCGCCTGCGGGCGTTCCTCATCGGTGTCGTCCTGGCCGCCGTCCTGGCCTTCTTCCTCTTCGTCGTGCTCGGCACCACGTCCAATGGGTCGGGAGTCGGTGGGGTCGTGCCCGTCGGATCGGTCGCTCCCAACTTCACACTCCCTTCGGTGACGGGAGGCGCCCCAGTGGAGCTCGATGCGCTGGGAGTCCGGCGGCATCATCCGGTCGTCCTCAACTTCTTCGCCTCGTGGTGCGTCCCGTGCCAGAAGGAGACCCCCCTACTGGCCGAGACCGCCGCAGCGCAGCAGGCCAAGGGATCAGTGGTCCAGTTCGTCGGCGTGGATGCCGCCGACAAACCCGCTGATGCTGTGCCGTTCATCCAGAAGGCCGGGATCACCTACCCGGTGGGCCAAGATGCCACGCTGCGGGTGACTGCCAACGTCTACGGCCTCAACGGCGAGCCCAACACGTTCTTCATCGACGAATCAGGTGTCGTCGTGGGCCACGTGATCGGGCCCGTCTCCAAGTCGCAACTCGATGGGTGGATCCATCGCCTGGCCGGCGGCGGCTGAACCGGCCTGCACCTCGCGGACGGCCGTATGACGGGCTGTATGACGGGCCGTGCGGCCTACTCCCAGCGGAACGTGAGACCGGCCACGACGGGTGCGCCCACGGCCCAGACGGCAAGGACCACCCAGTCTCTGGCCGCTACCGGGGTGCCGTGGCCGAGCGTCCCGTGCAGGGCTTCGGAGAGAGCCGCTGCCGGTAGGACCTTCGAGAGATCGGCCAGCCACGTCGGCAGCTTCGACAGCGGGATGAGCATCCCGCCCAACAAGAGCAGCACCACGAAGAGCGCGTTGACCACGGCCAGGTTCACCAGCGGCTTGAGGGTACCGGCCAAGAGCAGACCGATCCCACCGAAGGCGGCGGTGCCGAGCACCATGGCGAGCAGGGCCTCTCCGACCAGCGCCGTGGCGCCGCCGGGGCCGCCCGGGTTCCATCCGAGCAGATAGCCGACGCCGATCAGGACGGCGGCCTGGAAGATCTCGACGGCCAGGACGGCCACGATCTTGGCCGTCAGCAGCCGGGGCCGCCCGAGCGGAGTGGACCCGAGCCGTTTCAGGACGCCGTAGCCGCGCTCGAAACCGGTGCCGATGGACAGGGCCGTCATCGAGGTCGACATGACAGCTAGCGCCAGGATCCCCGGGACGAGGAAGTCGACCGGGTGCGCGGTCCCCGTGGGCAGTACGTGGACCGCGCTGAAAAACAGGAGGAACACCACCGGGATCCCCAACGTGAGGAACAGGGTCTCGCCGTTGGTGAAGATCATCGTCACCTCGGCCCGTAGCTGGGCCAGCAGCGACCGCATCAGCGCCTCCCTCTCGATCGGCGTCGCCGGCCTGACGGGGGATCCACGGTCACGGGGTCAGGGACGCTGCGGGTGCCGGTGATGGCCAGGTAGGCCTCTTCGAGGGACTGGCCGGTGCGGAGGTCCCCGAGGGACAGCCCGTGCTCCGCCAGCCACCCGGCGAGGGACGCCACGGCGGCCGGGGTGTCGGCGCCGTCCGGAAGACGGAGCCGATAAGAGCCGGGGCGTTCTTCGGCTATTGCTGATCCAGTCCCGACTGCCGCCGCCAAGGCAGCCACATCGATGCCGGGGTCGGTGGAGAAGCGGATCGATCCATCGGCCGTGCCAGAGGCCAGCTCGGCCGGAGTGCCCTCGGCCAACAGCCGTCCGTGGTCGATGATGACGACCCGGTCGGCGACCCGTTCGGCTTCGGCGAGCTCATGGGTGGTCAACAGGACGCAGAGGCCCTTGTCGCGCTGGGCGGTGATGATGTCGCGGACGACGATCCGGCCTTCGGGGTCGACGCCCGCCGTGGGCTCGTCGAGGAAGAGCACCTCGGGCCTCCCGATGAGGGCCAGGGCCAAGGAGAGGCGCTGCTGTTCCCCACCAGACAGGCGGCGCCAGGGAGTGCGTCGGGCATCGCCGAGTCCGACCAGGTCCAAGAGGGCATCGGGGTCTTCGGGGTCTTCGTAGTAGGCGGCGAACAGGTGGAGCACCTGGGCTGGCCCGAGCATCGGGTAGACCCCGCCCTTCTGCAGCATCACCCCGATGCGCGGGACGAGGGCGGTGTGATCGCTACCAGGATCGAGCCCGAGGACCCGGACCGTGCCGCCAGACAAGGGCCGGTAGCCCTCGAGAGCTTCCACCGTGCTCGTCTTGCCGGCGCCGTTGGGGCCAAGGAGGGCGAGGACCTCGCCCCGGTAGGCGTTGAACGACAGGTGGTCGACGGCCAGTGTGCTGCCGTAGCGGATGACGACGTCGTCGCACTCGACCGCCGGGGTGCGGTCCGGTGCCGTCCGAGCGGCTGGGTCTGCGGTGTCGGCGTGGTCCACGGATCGCCACGCTACCGTTGTGCCGAGATGATCGATATCCGACTGGTCCGAGATGACATCGACGCGGTCACCGCCGCACTGGCCCGCAGGGGCGTGGATCCCGGAGAGGTCGCCCGCCTGGCGGAGCTCGACGTGGGGGCACGCACCGCGGTCGGAGCCAGGGACGAGGTCCGAGCGACCGTGAAGGCACTCTCCAAGCAGGTCGGCGAAGCCCGTCGGGCCGGGGACGTTGCACTGGCCGAACGGCTCGCCGACGACAGCCGGGCGGCGGGCGACCACGAGCGCGAGCTCAACGTGGTGGCAGAACAGGCCCAGGAGGAGGTCCGCCAAGCCCTCCTCTATCTCCCGAACCTCCCGAGTGCCGATGCCCCGGACGGTGCGGGCGAGGCGGACAACATCGTTGCCCGCTCCTGGCCCGAAGCCGCGCCCACCTACACCGATGCCCAGCGGGTCCCTCATTGGGAGATCGGCACCGAGCTCGGCCTGCTCGACATGGAGCGCGGAGCCAAGCTGTCCGGGTCCATGTTCCCGCTCTACCGCGGGTTCGGCGCCCGCCTGCTGCGCGCCCTCAGTTCGTTCGCACTCGATAGTCACGCCGACGAGTTCGAGGAGATCCGCCCCCCGACCATGGTGCTCACCGCAACCATGGTCTCGACCGGGCACCTGCCGAAGTTCGAGGAGGAGGCCTATCACTTGGAGCGCGACGACCTGTGGGCCATTCCGACCGCCGAGGTACCACTGACGTCGATGTGGCGTGGCGACGTCCTCGACGAGGCCGACCTGCCGCTGAAGCTGACCGCCGGCACCGCGTGCTATCGCCGCGAGGCCGGGGCCGCCGGCCGCGATACCCGGGGACTGCTCCGGGTCCACGAGTTCGACAAGGTGGAGCTGTTCGCCTACTCCACGCCTGACCAGGCCCCGGACCTGCTCGAGTCCATGGTGGCCCGGGCCGAGGCGATGCTGCGTGCCCTCGGACTGCAGTACCGGGTGCTCGACCTGTGCACCGCGGACATCGGGAACTCGGCGGCACGGACCTTCGACCTCGAGGTCTACTCACCCGGAGTCGACATGTGGCTCGAAGTCTCCTCGGTCAGCTGGTGCACCGACTACCAGGCCCGCCGGGCCAACATCCGCTACCGGCCTACCGGTGGCGGGACTCCGGCCTTCGTCCACACCCTCAACGGTTCGGCGCTGGCGTGGGCCCGGATCTGGGCGGCGATCGTGGAGACCGGGCGCCAGGCCGACGGTTCGGTCGTGCTGCCCGAGGTGCTCGCCCCCTACCTGCGGGGCGAGACGGTCATCCCAGCCAAAGGCTGACCGCCGGCTGTTGGGAGTCAGGCTGTCGCCAGACAGGCCGATGCCCCCGGCACGGGCCAGGGGCATCGATCTCGACTTGGTGACACGCACCCGTGTCGCACGTTCGGTCAGGGAACGACGGAGACCGTGCTCGTGTCGTCGTTCGTCCCAGCAGGTGCAGGTGGAAGGAAGCTGCCGTCACCCGTGTGGAAGGTGAGCGAAGATCCTGTCAGCGCAAGCCATCCGACGTTCGTACCGACAGAGGCGAAGGCGGTCTTGTTGAAGGTCGCCGAGGCTTGGTTCGTGACCCGCACGCCGGGGGACGAGCCGTATGTGTACTTGCCGGAGTTGAACTCGAACCGAGCACCGGGCCCCCCGCTGGCGTACGTGATGGAGTTGTTGCCGTTGAGCTGCAGCCAACCGCTGAGGCCGATGTCGTTGTTGAACGTCACCAGCCCCTGGTTGTAGGTCGTGAAGTACAGCAGTCCGTCCCACGTGCTGTTGTTGATGGTGATGCTCGTCGGATACTGGATCCCCACGCCGGCGAGGTCGGATTCGAAATCGAAGGCGTTGCCCTGTCCGGTGGAGCCGAGGAGGCGCAGGTTGTTGAGCACGCTGGGCGAGTACACAGTGGACACCCCGTTGACCGTTCCAGAGACCGACCCGTTGCCCTGGATGCAGTTGATGGTGACCTGATCGCGTCCGGAGTTGTACGCCGTGTAGGCGCAAGTGGCGAGGCCGTCGTCGCACACGTGGAGGTTGGTCACAGGGGGGGAGTTGTTGGCGCTCCCACCAAAGAACGTCTCCAAGCTGTCTCCCCAGGTGTTCTGCGTGACGATGTTGTCCATGCGATCCCCTGAGGAGGAGAGGACCTTGATGCCAGCACCCCCGACGTTGGCGGGCACGTACCCGCCGGTCTGGTCGGCCCCGATCAACGTCAGATCCTGCAAGGTGACGTTGTTGGTGCCCACGTAGGTCCACGCCGGCGAAGGTCCGCCGGGCGACCACCCACCGTCCTTCTTGCCTGTGCCGCCGCCGGTGATCCCGATGATGGCGTTGAAGCTCCCGACC
>CAININ010000457.1 GCA_903849265.1 uncultured Acidimicrobiaceae bacterium | reverse complement strand
CCTGGGCCGGAACATCAACGCCCAACTGCGGACGGCGTTGGTCTTTCGGGACCGAGGATGCGTGGTGCCGGGGTGCGGTGTCCTCTACAGCCTCGAGATCGACCACGTCATCTCGAGGGCAGAAGGCGGACTGACCGACCTCCCCAACTTGGCGCTGCTCTGTCACCACCATCACCATCTGAAGACCTACGACGGGTGGGTGCTCCAACGCAATGGACCGAGCGACCAAGACCCGAGGTGGTCCTTCAGACCCCAACCCGAGTTCGGCCAAGAGCCAGGACTCGGGATCGACAAGCCGCCGGAGCCCGTGGCGAGGGCGTGAGGTGGACGTGGGCCCGCGAGTGGTCCGGCGCGTGGGATCAGTCACTACGGGCGATGCATTTGGGCATCCAACTGGAGTCGTCATCTCGGGCGCGTGGGTGCGCACCCGGTGCGCATACTGAGATTCCCCAGAGCCGATTGGCGAAACACGCCATTCGCACGCTGACCGATGGAGCACCGCCCGTTCGGTCCGGCTCACCTAAGCGACGAAACGACCGTCGAGAAGTGCGGCCCATGGCCAAAGAGAGTTGGGTGGGTTGCATCGTCGATGATGGCTGCACTTCGGCGCGGGGGAGCCCGATCAACGCACCACGTGGTGACCTGGTCGCGTGTTGGAGCGTGCCGGGGCGAGACGCTTGGAATCTCCAATGAAGATCCTCGCTGGCACACAGGTCGGTCACAGGTGCGGGGTCGATGCTGATGAACGTCAAGCAAGACCAACTCACCAGCACGACAGTCCCCGACAACCCAGAGGAGCAATCATGAGCATCTATCAAGAAGGTCAGTCCGACCGGCCGGAAGCAAGCACGGTAGCGAATCCCCTTCCCAACCGCAGCCAGCGCCGACACCGTGCGTTCCGCGTGACGACGGCCGCAGCCGTGGCGCTCGGACTCGCCGTCAGCGGGGGGGCCATCGCCAACGCAGCCTCGACCGGTTCGCCGACGTCCACGTCCACCCCGGGTGCCCCTGGTGGCCCTGGTGGGCACAGCCCCTTCGGTGGCACTCCGCCGACGGCGATGGGCACGGTGGCCTCGGTCGGCACGAACACCTTCACCCTGACCACCCATGACGGCACCACCGTCACGGTCGACGTGAGCTCCACCACGACCTACCTCGACCGCGGCGTCACATCGCCGACACTGTCGGACGTCAAGGTGGGCGACCACGTGGCCGTCGTAGGTACCGACTCGTCGAACACCGTGACCGCCACGAAGGTGGCGATCGGTGGTCCGAACGGCCCCGGTGGCCATGGCGGCCCTGGCGGCCCTGGTGGACACGACGGCTTCGGTGGCACTCCGCCGACGGCCATGGGCACGGTGGCCTCGGTCGGCACGGACACCTTCACCCTGACCACTCATGACGGCACCACCGTCACGGTCGACGTGAGTTCCGCCACGACCTACCTCGACCAGGGCGTCACGTCGCCCACACTGTCGGACGTCAAGGTGGGCGACCACGTGGCCGTCTTCGGCACTGACTCGTCGAACACGGTGACCGCCACGAAGGTGGCCATCGGTGGACCTGGCGGCCATGACGGACACGGACCCTTCGGCGGCACTCCGCCAGCAGCGATGGGCACGGTGGCTTCCATCGGCACCAACACCTTCACCCTGTCCACTCGTGACGGCACAACCGTCACGGTCGACGTCGGTTCCTCGACGACGTATGCGGAGTTCGGCGTCAACTCGGCCTCGATCTCTGACGTCAAGGTCGGCACACACGTGGCCGTCTTCGGTACCGACTCGTCGAACACTGTGACCGCCACGAAGGTGGGCATCGCAAATCCGAACGGTGGCCCCGGTGGCCCCGGTGGCCCCGGTGACGGCGACGGTGACGGTGGGATGCCGACTTCGGCCCCGGCCTCCTCGACCGGAACATCCGTCACTGGCTGACGGCACAGCTTCCGGGCATTCTCCCGGGAAGAACGCACTGGTCCGGCAACCTCCCCCGGCCGCCCCATCTGACCATGCGGTCCCCCCGGGTCGTGGTGGATCCCGTCACACCTTTGCGGGTGTGGCGGGATCTGCCGCGTCTGGCCACTGGGGTCGAATCAACCAGGTCGATAGACGGGCCAGGTCCGATGGGCCATCCTGGGTTGATGCTGTATGCCTGCACGCTCACCGTTGACCTGCGGATCCCAGAGGCTCACTCGCTCAAGGCCAAGCGCTCCACGGTCAAGCACCTCGTGGAGACCTGCCGATCCCGGTTCGCCGTAGCCGCGGCTGAAGTCGGGTTTCAGGACCAGTGG
>CAININ010000456.1 GCA_903849265.1 uncultured Acidimicrobiaceae bacterium | reverse complement strand
CGAGTGGATCAGTCATGGTTCGATCACCTTTCTCAGATCGGCCAGGGCCCGGCTGATGAGGGATCGCACCGTCCCCTCGCGACAGCGGAGGGCACGGGCGATGTCGGCGTCCGGCAGGTCGCAGTAGTAGCGGAGCACCACCGCAGCACGCTGGCGAGCGGGCAGTGCGCCGAGTGCGTCGTCGAGCTCGTCGGCACCGAGCTCGGCCGGTCGGGCCTCGGGGACGGGATTGCGACGGACCACTGCGTTGCGACGGTGATGAGAAGCGCAGGCGTTGACGACGCTGCGCCGCACGTACGGCAGGGGCTCGCTCACCGATGCCCACCGGGCGTGGAGGCGCACGAAGCAGTCCTGGACCAGATCAGGGGCCGCATCCACTGATCCGCTCATCAGCGTGGCCATGCGGACCAAGCCGGCATACCGGGCGGCGTAGAACTCGGCGAAGCCGACAGGGGCGGCCACGTGGGCGGGCAGGACAGCGGGGTCGGCCGGCAGAGACACTGCTGCCCCACGGTCCCGTCCGACTTCGTCCATGACCACTCCGTTCGCGTCCATCACCAATTACGACGCCCGGACCGGCCGAGACGTTGCATGAATTCTTCGGAGTCCCGATGCCGTCGGGTCGGTCGGACCAGCACCTCGATCGTAGTGATCAGGGAGCCCGCTGATGCGTCAAGTCCGCCGCACGCGGTCTGGCTCATCACGGGCGCGCCCGGCCATCGTGTGCCACCATGATCGGACGACGTTCGGGGTTGCCCGGGCGCGTCTCCGGGGGGAGTGGCGTGAACGATCTGAACGGCAAGGTGGCAGTGGTGACTGGTGGGGCAGCCGGCATCGGACGCGGCATCGTCGCCGCGCTGCTCGACGAAGGATGTCGAGTGGTAGTCGCCGATATCGAGGCCGATGTGCTGGACCGCACCGTCGCCGAGCTGCGTGGCCGGGGAGACATCCGGGGGATCGTCACCGACGTATCCGACCCGGCTTCCGTCGAGGCCCTGGCTGACGCCGTCTACGAAGAGTTCGGTGTGTGCCACGTGCTGTGGAACAACGCCGGGGTGACCTCGGGCGGTGGCGGCAACCCGTGGGAGCAAGAGCCCAACGACTGGCGTTGGTGCTTCGGCGTCAACGTGTTCGGCACGGCTAACGGCGTGCTCGCTTTCGTGCCCCGAATGGTGGCCGGCGGCGAGGAAGGTGTGGTGGTGACGACTTCGTCGGGCGACGGCGGGATCGCTCCTGTCCCCTACGCCTCGGTCTACGCCTCGTCGAAGGCGGCCATCAGCTGCTTCACCGAGGCGCTGGCCCATCAGTTCCTGGCCCAGAAGACCAAGCTGTCGGCCGCCGTCTTCTACCCCTCGGGCGGGCTGCTCGAAACCGGCCTGTGGGAAGCCCAGCGCAACCGGCCCGCCGAGCTGGCCCGGGTGCGGCCGCGGCCGCCTGCTCCGGGTACGACCTTTGCCGAGTTCAAGGCGGCACTGGCCGCGGCCGGGCGGCCGACCGACGTCGTCGACCTCGACGAGCTGGGACGGTTCGCCGTGCAGGGGGTGAAGGACGGGAAGTTCGTGATCAGCCACGGCCTCGATGCGGCCGGCGCCCTGCTACACGCCCGAGCCGACGCCATCTCCCGAGGCGAGCTGCCTCCTTCGGCACTCGAAGGGCTGACCTGAGCCCGGTCGATCCGGACCCGCACCTGTTGTCACCGCACGCTTCACCGACGAGCCGCACCCACACACCGCATCGACCACCAGGGGACCCCATGACGATCGAGCTCGCACCCGACAGCCGCTACACCGTCATCAGCGCCGACGCCCATGCCGGCGGTGACATCGCCGACTACCGGCCGTATCTGGCGTCGAAGTGGCACGACGAGTTCGATGT
>CAININ010000455.1 GCA_903849265.1 uncultured Acidimicrobiaceae bacterium | reverse complement strand
CGTGCTGGTACTGGCCAAGACGATCGCGTATGCCGTATCGCTGTCGGGGTTCCGGGGCGGCCCGATCTTCCCGGCGATGTTCATCGGGTCCGCCATCGGGGTGGCCGCCTCTCACCTTCCCGGCCTGCCGCTCGTGCCTTCGGTGGCCATGGGTATCGGGGCCATGTGCACGGTGATGCTCGGCCTGCCGCTGACCTCCACGCTCCTGGCCGTCATGCTCTTCTCGAGTGACGGGCTGAGTGTGACCCCGTTGGTGATCGTGGCCGTGGTGATCTCCTACGTCCTGAGTGCGCACTTGCCGCACCGGCTCTCTGACCTGCGTCGGAAGGCGACCGCACCCGTTGACCTCGATCTGGCCCCCGCAGATGGGGTCTGACCGATGACCAGCGCCGTGATGCTGGCCACCGAGTCAGGGGGCGGTGGCTCGCCCCTGGCCAATGCGGTGGCGATTACCTTCGGGGTGGTCTTGGCTTGCTGCGTCCTGGTCTCCGCCTTGGAGACGGTGGTCCTGCCGCGTAACTCGTTCACCCGGATTACCCGGGTCACGTTCGCCATCGTCGACCGGCTCCTCGTTCACCGGTGGCGCAACAAAGAGCGGGAGGACCACATCCGCGGGCTCTACGCCCCGGTCGCTCTGGTGAGCCTACCGCTGGTGTGGATGATCTCGATCATCTTCGCCTTCTCCTTCATCTTCTGGGGATTCGGATCGGGCACGTGGACGCGGTCGTTCGAGATCAGCGGCTCGTCGGTGACGACCCTGGGGTTCGCCGCACCGACCGGTGGCGGCCGGACATGGGTGACCTTCATCGAGGCCATCATCGGCCTCGGACTGGTCGCCCTCCTGATCAGCTACCTTCCCACCATCTACGCCGCCTACCACGATCGCGAAAAGGGCCTCCGGACGCTCCGACCGTTCGCCGGCACCCCGGCCACGGCTGTCGGGCTGCTGAACAACCTCCAACGGTTCGATGCGCTCGACAACACCGAACTGTGGCGCAGCGCGTCGGCCTGGCTGCTCGAACTCGATCAGACCCACAGCGCCTTTCCTGCCCTCTGTTACTTTCCGGAGACGTCACCCACTCAGTCTTGGGTGGCGACGGTGGGCACGCTCTTGGATGCCGGCGCGCTGCTCCTGTCTTGCAGCCCGCTGGATATCGCACACGGAAGTCCCTCGAAGGTGACACCCCACCAAGGGACGATGGTGGTCCTGGCCCACGGCGTCCCGGCCCTCATCTCTATCGGCAGGGCAGCCGGGCTGCCCCTCGACCCGCCGGCCCCGCTGCTGCAGCTCATCCCCGACGGGTCTGGACAGGTGCCCGACATCTCGGTGACCAGCGATGAGTACTTCGCCGCCCTCGACCAGCTCGTCGGCATCGTCGACATTCCCGACGCCGAGCGCGAGGCAGCTTGGCTGCGGTTCGCTGCCGTGCGCGCCTCCTACGACAAGGCGATTCGGGGGCTGGCCGGCCTCACGGAGGCTTCCCCCGCCCAGTGGACCACCGACCGGCCGGCCAAGGTGGGCCGGCCACGTCTGGTGACCAGGCGCCCGATCAGAGTGGACTGGGCGCTGCCCTCCACGTGAGCCGGATGGGCTGTCCCCCTAGGATGTGTCGACCATCACCTGCGGGTGGTCGGCCAGCAGGAGCTGCAGGTCAGAAGGGACCGTCGTAAACACGACGCCATGACCTGCCTGTGCTGCATGGGACGCCACGATCGCGTCGATCCCACTTGGGATCGTGCGGCCCGACGCACGCCCGGCTCTGAACCGGAGGTGCCCGGCCAGACGTGCTGTCGGCTCAGTCGTGACCACGGTGCCGAGCTGGGTCACGACCTGGTTCACCGGCGCATCGGTCGGTCGTCCGGTGACCGCCTCGGCCAAAACGACCGCAGGGACCACCGGGTCCCACCCACGGGCCACGAGTTCGTGGAGCACCCAGCGGAACTCCTTGTTGGAGCCGGCACGATCGAGCACCCCGGCATCGAGCACGACGACCAGGCCGGTCACTGGCCGACGACATCCCGGATTGCCGATACCCGACGTCGGGCACGTCGGCGTACCTGCTCCGATGTCGGATCCCCAGACTCGAGCGCATCGAGATAGTCCAACAGGGCCAGGCGCCGCTGGTCGCGGTCTAACCGGTCCTCGAGCGCTGCATCCACATAGGCCGATAGGCCTCGTGGCCCAGCCACCTGCCGGGCCCGCTCGATGGCCGCCGCATCGAGCGTCACGGAGATCTTCCTCGTCGCCATCTGGCCCATCCCATCGGAGCCGACGTGCGGATATCGCATGAATATCGCCTTTCTGACCGCGGTGATCAGAGCAGACCATGCGGTTATGACGGCCAGACGCGCGCACCGGCCGCCTAGAGGTGGCTGAACCCGCCGGACTCTTCGGGCGTCATGGGCACCGACACCGGGTGCTTGTCAAAGTGGGCGATGGCCTCGGTGATGTCGCCCAGCAACAGGAACCCAAGGTCGCGGCTGACGCCCTGGCGCACCAGGATCCGCTGGATGGAGATGTCCGACACGTGGCCGGTCAGCGGATAGGCCGGCACCTGCCAGCCCTTGACCCGCAGCCGGTCCGCGATGTCATAGAGGGTGTAGCCAGGGTCCTCCCCCTCTTTGATGCGCCAGGCCACTGCCGGGATCCCGGTCAGCGGGTCCCCGTCGCACAGCAGCTCGAACGGCCCGAGCTTGACGACCTCACCAGCCAGGAACTTCGCCGTCTCGTAGCAGGCGCCGTGGATGTCCTTGTAGCCCTTGCGGCCCAGGCGGACGAAGTCGTAGTACTGCGCCACGATCTGCCCGGCCGGCCGAGAGAAGTTGATCTGGAACACCGGCATGTCGCCGCCGAGGTAGGTCACATGGAAGATCAGGTCGTCCGGCAGGTCGTCGGCGTGGCGCCACAGCACCCACCCGACTCCGAGCGGAGCGAGCCCGAACTTATGTCCTGAGGTGGAGATCGACTTCACCCGGGGAATACGGAAGTCCCACACGACATCGGGTGCGCAGAAGGGGGCGAGGAATGCACCCGATGCCCCGTCCACGTGGATGTCGACGTCGAGGCCGGTGTCGGCGGCCAGCTTGTCGAGGGCCTTCGAGAGCTCGAGCACGGGTTCGAACACACCGGTGTAGGTGACGCCGAAGGTGGGGACGACCATGATGGTGTTCTCGTCCACCTGCTCCAGCATCTGCTCGACGTCCATGCAGTAGTTGCCGGGCGACATGGGGATCTCCCGGATCTCCACGTCCCAGTACTTGGCGAACTTGTGCCACACGACCTGCACGGGGCCGCACACGAAGTTGGGTGTGTTGGTCGCCTTGCCCTCGGCCTTGCGCTTGGCCCGCCACCGCCACAGCGCGGCCATGCCCCCGAGCATGCACGCCTCCGACGAGCCGATGGCCGAGCAGCCGACAGCTCCGCCTTCGTCGGGTGCGTTCCACAGATCGGCCAGCATCTGGACGCACCGACGCTCGATCTCGGCCGTCTGCGGGTACTCGTCCTTGTCGATCATGTTCTTGTTGATCGACAGGTCCATCAGCTTGTGGACCTCGTCCTCCTCCCAGGTCTGGCAGAAGGTGGCCAGGTTCTGGCGGGCGTTGCCGTCGAGCAGGAGTTCGTCAGAGATGGCCTGATAGGCGTCCTCCTTGCGCATCTCCTCCTTCGGGAACAAGTGCGACGGCAGGCTGGTCAGGAGGTCCTGGCCGGCGTAGACGGAGTCGAGCAGTTCATCGCGGAGTGACTCGTGCTGGTGGAGGGGCATGTCGGTTCCTCTTCTCGTCGTGCCGCCGTCAGAAGGCAGCTGGTCGGTCGGCGGTGCGTCTACGTTTTGGTGCGTCCAAGTGGTGGTGTGGTCGGACTAGATGTCGCTGATGGCGTGGACCTTGTTGGTGGCGATGGCCTGCTGCAGCGCCCGGTGGTCCTTGTCGTTCTGATCCGCATACGCCGAGGCGAACCGGCACATCGCCTCGTCGAACCGGGTGCTCGTCCCCAGATACGAGCTGATGGCGATAGCGTCACCCGAGCGGGCGTGCCCGAGGGCCAGGACCCAACCGCACATCTGGACATAGACGGCCAATCCTTCGGGTCGCATCGTCTCGATGTCGGCCGACAGCTTCCAATCCCACATCTGGCGGAAGTAGAAGTCCCGGGTGATGCCGTCTTCGGCGGTCACCGAGTCCCATCCGAGGAAGATGTCGCTGGCGCTCTGCACCAGGCGCTGGCCTTCCACCACCCGTTGCCCCATGTTGACGTACTCGCTCGGCTGCAGGAAGGGCTCCGCCACCGAGTGCTCCGCCTCTTTGATCTGGAGGACGATCGGATCACCCTTGTCGCGGCCGATGAACAGGGCCACCCAGCACCGCGTGCCCACCGATCCGACTCCGACCACCTTGCGGGCCAGGTCCACGAACTCATAGCGCTCGAGCAGGCGACGCCGATCACCGGACAGCGTGCCCCGGTAGTCGCTCAGCGCGGTGACCAGGCTCATCGCCGTATCGGCGGTGCGGTTCGGGTCGAAGATCTGGTCGGCGGGCACGAGCAGGGGCGGGTCGGCCAGGAACCGAAGGTTCCCGTCGACCTCGTGGGTCAGTTTGGCCACCGCTTTCAGGTGGCCCTTCCCCTTGGCCTTCTCTGCCCGGGCCGCGAATGTCTGCTGTACCTTCGTCCCGGCCTCGGCACCCCACCGGTTGATGAGTGTGGCGCCGTCGAGTTTGGTGTGCCAGACCTCGAGGTTCCCCATCACCGCGAATGAAGCGAGCGCCTCGCGGTACCCGCGCGCCGACTCGGCCACGAGCGTCTTGCATTCAGCCGCGGTGTACCCCTTGCTGCGCGCCGCCACCTCGACGCTGGCCGCCAGGCGCTTCAGGTCCCATTCGAACGGACCCGGAAGCGTCTCATCGAAGTCG
Source organism: uncultured Acidimicrobiaceae bacterium (assembly GCA_903849265.1). Classification (GTDB taxonomy): domain Bacteria; phylum Actinomycetota; class Acidimicrobiia; order Acidimicrobiales; family RAAP-2; genus Bog-756. The sequence continues at coordinate 3,354 of CAININ010000455.1, read as the reverse complement.
TTGACGTCGAAGATCATCTCGCGCTCGGGCGAGGCAAAGCCGCCAAAATTGACCAGGTGAGCGTCGCCGCACAGCTGCACGTCGAGGTGCGAATGCTCGTCCTTGGCCAGGTCGGAAGCCATCACGGCCGCCGCCCCGCGAAAGAAGGCGAACGGCGACGCCGCCATACGTCCATAACGGATCGGCACCAGGTCAGGGACGCGCGTGGTGGCCTGCAGCGCCAGGATCTCGAGCGGGTCGGTTCGATCGGCCAGCGGCGCCCACTCCCCATGGCGCGAGCGAGGGACGATCTCCCGTGCCTTGCGACCGTGGGCGGCTCGTTCCTCTGGTGTCGGCATACTCATTCGTTCATCATCCCACCGGCGGGCATCGTCATCCAACGGTTTTCATCCCGTGCGCCCGACGACCAGCATCGGACGCCCTACCCCGAGGGCTACTTCTTGCTTTTCCGCCGATGCCCCAGAGCGAGGGCCAGCCGGTCCACCAACACACCGAGCAGGGCCGACAGCAGGATGACCCAGATGAGGCTCGCCCGGGTGTCGAAGAAGACGAAGTTGACCTTGACTGTCGTCGAGTTGCCGATGACGAAGGCGATCAACAGGATCAGGCCGAGTCCGAACACCACCATCCGGACGATCTCCCGGGTCTCGCGCTTCTTGGTCGATGGCCCCTTGGGGCCGTTCGGGTCCTGTGCCATCGGGTAGACCTCCGTGTCGCCGGCGTGAACGCCACCGACAATACCCGCCTCCGCCAAGGATCCCGGATCTAGCGGATGCCAACGGACGGGAGAAACTGACCAGGGCGCAACCAGACCAGCCCGGCCCGCCAGGGGCCGGCCAGTGATCAGCCGAGCAGCAGCAGCGTCGCCTCATGGGCGAAGTTCAGGATCGGCCCAGGGATGATCCCGAACACGAGGGTGAAGGCCACACAGGTCCCGATCACCACGGCGGTCAGCACCGGGACGGGGACCGGTCCCCGGTCCTCGACATCGGCATCGGGCGGCGCATCGGTGAGGACCTGCAGGCTCGATACCCGGTCGTCGATGGCATCGCCCCGATCCGCGACGCTGGCCTGGCGAACCTCTGCCTGGTCCACGCCATCGCCTTCGACGGGGCCACCGTCGGCGTCCTCGCTCTGGTTGCCCACGTCACCGACCGGCGAGAACATCGTCACGGCCAAGCGGAGGTAGAAGAACGCAGCCACCGCAGCAGATGCCATCGCAATCACCGCGAGTGTGTACCCCTGACCCGATACCGAGGCCTCGATCACGCCCAGCTTGGCCAGGAAGCCGGAGGTGAACGGTGCCCCTGCCTGGCCGAGCAACAGCACGGCGAAGGCCAGCGCCAGCAAGGGCTGGCGTTTGGCCAGGCCTCGATAGTCGGAGATCTTCGAGCGCTTGTCTCCAGGACCAGCCACCACGGTGATCACGGCGAACGTTCCGATGACGAGGAACATGTAGGTGAACACGTAGTAGAGCGAGGCCGACACGCCGCGAGCAGTACATGCCTCGACGCCGAGAAGGATGAAGCCGACGTGGTTGATCGACGAGTACGCCATCATCCGCTTGACGTCGCGCTGGGTAAGCGCCACGACGGCACCCAGCACCAGGCTGAGCAGAGCCAGGACCCACACAATTGGCTGCCAGTCGGCTCGCAGAGTCGGGAACGAAGTGACGAACACCCGCAGGATGGCGGCGAACGCGCCGGCCTTGGCCACTGCGGCCATGAACCCGGCGACAGGTGAGGGTGAACCTTCGTAGACATCGGGCGACCACATATGGAAAGGAACAGCGGCGATCTTGAAGCCGAACCCGACCAGGAGCAGGCCGATCCCGGCGAGCAGCACCCCGTTGTGCACCACGACGTTGCGCGACAGGTAGTCAGCGATCTGGGGCAAGTTGGTGGTCCCGGTGGCGCCGTAGGTGAGGGCGATCCCGTACAGGAAGATGGCCGAAGAGAACCCGCCGAGGACGAAGTACTTGAGGGCGGCCTCCCCGGACTCGGATCGGCGGTGGTTGAATGCGGCCAACACGTAGAGCGCGATGGAGAGGATCTCGAGGCCGAGGAAGACGACGATCAGGTCGTTGGCAGCGCCCATCATCATCGCCCCCGAGGCCGACACCATGGCGAGCACCTGATACTCGGGACCATCGATGCCTTCGCGCTTCAGGTAGCCGTCACCGACCAGCGCGGTGAGCAGCATGGCGATCGAGACCACGATCTGGATGAAGACGTCGAACCCGTCGAAGGCGATGGCGCCGGCGATCGTCACCTGGGGTCCGTGGGTGGCCACGTGGTCCCACTGCACCAGCGCGGCGATCAGCGCCGCGACCGAGACGGTGGCGGCAACGATCGTCCCAGACCGCACGCTCATGATGTTTCGAAGCAGCGACGACACCAGCATCAGTGCCAGCGCCCCGCCGAGGATGATCAGCATCGGAAGGATGCTGAGGTAGTCGACATGGGGCATGTGGATCGTAGGTGCCGCCGATGCGGCAAGCAGCGAGGTCACTTGGGGGCTCCGGTCGTCGGGGCGGGCGCAGCGGCGGGGTTCGGCGTGTGCACCGCGACGAGCGGTGCCTGGCGCAGGTCAGACGGGATCGGAGTGTTGGTCACCTGGTCCACATGGACCACGATCCGGTTGACCGACGGGGTGATCCGGTCGAGCACCGGCTTGGGGAAGACGCCGAGCAGCACGATGAGGATGATCAGCGGTGCCACGATCAGGCGCTCGTTACGGGACAGGTCGCGAGTGGTGCGGTCCTCGTCGGTGGGCTCACCGTGGAAGACCTGCTGATAGCCCCAGAGCAGGTAGACGGCGGCGATGATCACACCGGCTGCAGCGGCCACGGCCCACCAGCGATGGGCGATGAACGTGCCGACCAAGATGAGGAACTCTCCGACGAATCCATTGAGCCCGGGAACGCCGATCGAGGCCAGCATGGCCAAGGTGAACACACCGGCCAAGACGGGCGCCGGGGACTGCAGCCCCTTGAGCGAACCGATCTGCCAGGTGTTGCGGCGTTCGTAGATCCAGCCCACCAGGATGAACAAGGTGGCGATGACCAGACCGTGATTGACCATCTGGATGACGCCGCCGGTGAGTCCTTGGCTGTTGAGGGCGAACGTCCCGAGGGCGATGAATCCGATCTGGGCCAGCGACGAATAGGCGAGGAGACGCTTCAGGTCGCGCTGGGCGCAGGCGACAAGGGCGCCATAGGTGATGCCGATCACGGCCAACGTCAACAGGATCGGCGCCAGGGTCCGGCTCGCCTGCGGAAAGAGGTTGAGGTCGAACCGGATGATCCCGTAGGTGCCGAGCTTGGCCATGACCGCCACGAGCAGGATTGCACCG
>CAININ010000454.1 GCA_903849265.1 uncultured Acidimicrobiaceae bacterium | reverse complement strand
GGCTGCAGGTGCGGCTACCGGTGCAGGTGCGGCTGCCGGTGCTTCGACCGGGGCAGGCGCGGCCTGGTTCAGCGTGGCGGCCGCCTTGGCCTCGGTCTTGGGCTCGTCCTTGGCGCCTTCGTCAAGCCCCTGCTTGAACTCCTTCTGGGCTGAACCGAGCGAGCGCGCCAGCTTCGGGATCTGCGTGGAGCCGAAGAGGACGACGGCGATCACGATGAGGACGATGATGCCCTGTTCGCCGAAGAGTTCTGCTGGTGGGCTGAATGCCATGTCGTATCTCCCCTAATTGACTGCTGTTGACAGGTTAGACCTGGTGGGCCGAGCCCGCCACGCGAGCGTCCCGTGTGCGAGCGTGTGGCCTAGCCAGCGAGGAACACGCCCAGGCAGAGCGCCAGGATCGATGCCACGCCGCCGATCGATCCCCACACGGCCAGACCCACCTTGGTGGTCGAGCGCTGATGGAGGAAGACGGCGACTCCGGCGATCAGCACCACGGTGATCTTGATGCCGAGCACCGCATTCCAGGCCGAAGAGGCGTGCTTCACCTGCAGGGCACTGATGTTCCAGAACCCGGTGATGATCAGCAGCGCGTAGGCCGGCCACAAGAGTCGGCCCAAGGCCCGGGCCGCCTTCTTCGGAGCATCCTCGCCGAGGGTCCTGATGGTAGGGAGCAGCCCGACCATCGTCAGCTGCCCGCCAACCCAGACGGTTGCGGCCAGCACATGGAGGATGAGACGGAAGCCGTCCAGTCCGGACGCGAGCGTGGGGACCGAGGAGGCGAGCATCCAGTTCCTACTTGCCGGTCCAGTTGGGCTCGCGCTTTTCGGCAAATGCGATGGCGCCCTCCATGGCGTCTCCCGATCGGCCGATCTCGCCGAACACGGCGTCGTTGATGGCCCAGGCGTCGGCCTCGGGCAGCTCGGACGCCTGCAGCATGACCTGCTTGGACAGACGGACGGCCAACGGAGCGTTCTTGGCGATCCGCTCGGCCAGCGCCATGGCCTCGGCCATCACCTGGTCGCCGGGGACGACGCGGTTGACGAGTCCGATCTCCAACGCCCGTGCTGCGCTCATCGGCTCGCCGGTCAGTGCCATTTCGAGGGCCACGGCCCGCGGGATGCGCTTGGGAAGGCGGATGAGACCGCCTGCTCCGGCCACCAATCCACGGGCGACCTCGGGGATCCCGAACTTGGCATGGTCTGCCGCCACCACAAGGTCGCAGCTCAGCATGATCTCGCAGCCGCCGGCGAGGGCCGAACCGTTGCACGCCGCGATGATTGCCTTCGGGAAGGCTCGCTTGGTGATGCCCCCGAAGCCCTTGTCGGTGATGGGGAACTCGCCGGTGGCGAACGCCTTCAGGTCCATCCCGGCCGAGAACGCCTTGTCGCCAGCGGCGGTGAGGACCACGACCCAGATGTCGTCGTCGGCCTCGATCTCGTCCAGGGCGTTCGACAGGGCGGTGGCAGTAGCCAGGTTGATGGCGTTGCGTGCCTCGGGGCGGTTGATCGTGAGGATCTCGATGTGACCCTGGCGTTCGCGGAGCAGTTCGGACATGGTGTTCTCCCAAGAAAAGAGGTTTAGCGTTCCGCCAGACGGTAGCGCGGCTCGCCGGCCTGGACGATGACGGACCCGCCGACCAGGCCCGGGACGTCAGTCGCCCCCATGGCGGTCACCACATCGTCATCGGCCGGGGCCAGGGCCATGTGGCGCCCGTCGGCCAGTCGGGCGATCACCGGTGCGCCAGCTGCGGTGCCGTCGTTGTCCCGCCAGACAGTGGCCGCCACCACAGTGGCCGCCTCCGGCGCATCGATCGACGCGGCCACGTCGATCGCCGAAGCATCGATGTCGGACTGCGCGGTGGAGGTGTCGCCTCGTTGGAACCCGAACGGTGGCGGCGTCGACCCGTAGATGCCGAGTGCGTGCTTGGTTACGAACCAGCCGAGCCCGGTGGCCAGGCCGAGCCGGGTGTCGGTTCCGCTGCCCTCGCGCAAGAGGTCGCACAACGTGGCGATCCCGTGGGTCGTGTAGTTGTTGCCCGGCCCTCCGAAATAGGGGAGCCCGCCGGTCACGGTCAGGCCGCGCCGGTCGTCGTGGGCCAGGCCGAGCGCAGCGCACGCCATCTGCACGGCCGACGGGAAGCACGAGTAGATGTCCATCCGTTCGACGTCGTCGATGCCCACGGGCTGCCCGGCTGCAGCCGAGGCCGAGGCGAAGAGCGCAGCGCCGGCCGCTTCGATGCCCGGTGAGCGACCAGGGTCCGGGCGCGAGGCGACGAACCGGACGTCGACTGCTTCGGCACCGGACCAGACGAACACCGCACGGTCAGCTACGCCGGCACGGGTGGCTGCCGCCAGAGAGCAGACCATCAGTGCAGCGGACTGGTCGGAGCCGAGGAACGCGGTCATGCGCTTGGTGTAGGGCTCGCACACGATGCGGTTGTCGGGCGTGGGCGTGGCGATCTCCGCACCGGACCGTTCCTCGCGGAACCAGGCGTACGGATTGGCGGCCGCCACCGAGGTGAACGGGGCCATCAGCTCCCCCAGGACCTGGCGGTGGGCGGCGGCATCATGGCCGGCTCGGGATGCCAGGACACTTTCGAACAGCGGGTAGACGTGGACAGGCGCCAGCATCGCCACGGCTAACTCCGCCGGACCGAAGCCCGGGAGGTCGTCACCCACCTGGGGGTCGGGGGCCAGCTCGGTCCTGCCTTCGTCCCGGGGGAGCCCCTGGGTTCGGCGGGCCCGTGACGAACGGATGGCTTCTGCCCCGGCGATCAGGGTGACCGAGAGGGTGCCGGCCGCGATCTCGGTGGCCGCCCGGCTGACAAGCCACTGCGGGGTGTTGCCTCCGACGGTGGTCACTTCCTTGGCCACGTCAGCCCCCAGTCCGAGGCGGTCGGCCAGCTCGGTGGCCGGCGCCGGACCGGACTTGGTCATGATGTCGACCACGCTCAGGCGTTCGATGCGGTCGCGCAGGCGTGGGACGTCGGCCAGCAGCGCCTCGCACGCCCGCTCCATCAGCTCGACGGGTGTCACCAGCGCTTCGCGTTCGAGGCACTGCCCCGAGGCGATGACGACGGGGATGCGTTCGGGGTCGATCAGGGGAGGGGTCATGTGGGGGCGTCCTGGTGGTCGAGAGGTCTGATGGTCAGGGTTCGGATGGTCAGGGTTCGGATGGCGAAATGGAGTGGGCTGTCGAGATGGAGCGGTTGGTGACGCGGCGGTGCTGGGTCACCGAGGGGCGAACCGGGCCATGTCGGCGATGACCTGCTCAGCTTCGGCCACGATCCGTCGGACGAGATCGCCTGCGGGCTCGAGCGCCGAGATGGCGCCTACCCCCTGGCCCGTGGGATACCCCTCGCGCGCGGGGTCGATGCCCTCGGTCAAGAGGCCGCCGCCAAGATGCCAGGCCCCGTCCTGCATGGAGCGCCCGAGCTGGCCCGGGAACGGCTGGAGCTCGCCCGGGTTGTCCTCGAAGAACTGGGTGTACTCGTTGCGCAGGACGCGCATGGTCTTGCCCGAAAACGCCCGGCTGATGGTCGTGGCGTCCTCTTTGGCGGCGAGGAGGGCGTCCTTGTAGCCGGCGACGCTCCTTGCCTCGGGCGTGGCGATGAACCGGGTCCCCATCCACACCCCGTCGGCGCCGAGTGCCAACGCGGCGGCCAACCCCCGGCCGTCGACGATGCCCCCAGCCGCCACGACCGGGATCTGGTCCCCTACGGCATCGACGATCTGTGGCACCAGCGGCATGGTGGCGACCAGGCCGGTGTGCCCGCCCGCCTCGGTGCCCTGGGCCACGACCATGTCGCAGCCGGCATCGAGGGCCCGCCGGGCGTGGTCGACCTTGCCGCACATGTTGACCACCAGGACGCCATGGGAGTGGCACAGCTCGACGACATCGCCGGGGACGCCCAGGCCGGCCACGAAGACGGTGGCACCCCCCTCGATGATCCGCTCGACCTGGGCCGCCATGCCGCCGGGCATGGCAGTCAGGAGGTCC
>CAININ010000453.1 GCA_903849265.1 uncultured Acidimicrobiaceae bacterium | reverse complement strand
TCTTGCCTCGGGGTCCCCCGCGCGCCTGAAGCTCCTGCGCGACGCCGGCATCGACCCGGTCGTCGTCGTCAGCGGTGTCGACGAGGACGACATCGACGAAGCCGACACCTCGGGATCGGCAGGCCGGCTCGCCACACAAAAAGCGGAGGCCGTGGCCCGACCTGACGGATCCGACCTGGTCCTCGGGTGTGACTCCATGCTCGAGTTCGACGGTCGTCCCCTCGGAAAACCCGGGTCGATCGAAGAAGCACGGTCGTGGCTCACGTCGATGCGGGGCCAAACAGGCACGCTCTTCACCGGACACTGCATTATCGACGAGGTATCTGGAGCCCGGGCCACGGCCACTGTGGGCACCACGGTCCGCTTCGCCGTCACCACCGATACCGAGCTCGATGCCTACCTGTCCACCCCGGACGCGCTGGCTGTCGCCGGGGCGTTCACCCTGGACGGGCGCTCTGCTCCCTTCGTCGACGGCATCGTCGGCGACTACGGGAACGTGATCGGACTGTCGCTTCCCACGCTGCGCACCCTGCTCGCCCAACTCGACGTGGGTATCACCGACCTGTGGCGGGACGCGGCCTGATGTCCATGGACACCGCCACCTCCGTCTCTGTTCCCATGGATCCCGTCCCCGTCAGCCCGGTCCCCCCTGGCCTCACCATCGGCAACCTCGAGGTAGACCTGCCCGTCGTGCTGGCCCCCATGGCCGGGGTGACCAACAGCGCCTTTCGCACGTTGTGCCGCAGCTATGGCGCCGGGCTCTACGTCAGCGAGATGATCACCGCCCGGGCGCTGGTCGAAGGCAACGCCAAGACCATCGGCATGGCCTCGTTCGGCGAGGACGAGACCGTCCGGAGCGTCCAGCTGTCCAGCGTCGACCCGACCGTCATGGGCCAAGCCGTCGTCCGGCTCGTCGAAGAGCTCGGCGTCGACCACATCGACATCAACTTCGGCTGCCCGGCCGGCAAGGTCACCCGTCAAGGGGCCGGTGCTGCCCTGCCCGTGCACCGGGCGCTCTTCCGCGACATCGTCCGGGCCGCGGTCTCCAACGCTGGGGCGGTGCCGGTAACCGTGAAGATGCGGATCGGGGTCGATGCCGACCACATCACCTACCTCGAGTCCGGACGTATTGCTGAAAGCGAGGGGGTGGCCGCGGTCACCTTGCATGCCCGGACGGCCGAACAGCTCTACTCGGGCACCGCCGACTGGGACGCCATCGGACTCCTCAAGCAGACGGTCACCACCATCCCAGTCCTCGGCAACGGCGATCTGTGGGAAGCCTCCGACGCGTTGGCCATGATGGCGGCCACCGGGTGCGACGGTGTCGTGGTCGGCCGAGGCTGCCTGGGCCGCCCCTGGCTCTTCCGGGACCTGGCCGCCGCCTTCCGAGGGGAGCCGGTGCCGGCTCCGCCTGGCCTGGGGGAGATCTGCTCGATGATGCGGGTCCACCTCGACCTGCTGTGCGGCCTCTTCGGCGAAGACATCGGTACGCGCCAGTTCCGCAAGCACTCCGGCTGGTACCTGACCGGGTTCCCGGTCGGCTCCGCGGTGCGGCGATCCCTCGCCCTGGCCTCGACCGTGGCCGAGGTGGACACACTCCTCGGTGGACTCGACCACACGTTGTCGTTTCCCCCCGAAGCGCTGCGGATGGCCCGCGGCCACACCAACGGACCTCGGCCGGTCCACCTGCCCGACCGGTGGCTCGACACCGTCGACGACCCCACCCCTCCTGTTGGAGGCGACCTCCTGGTGTCGGGCGGATGACAGATCGATCTTCCGACCCGGCCGGAGCCTCCCGACGGTGCGCTGCTGTCACCGGCGCCAACGGGTTCGTCGGCACCAACCTGGTCCCTCACCTCGTCGACCAGGGGTTCGACGTCCGCGCACTGGTACGCAACGCCGCCTCGTTCGACGCCAGCGCGCATGTCGACGTCCGAGTGGCTGACGTATCCGACACCGACTCGACGACCGAAGCGCTGGCCGGGTGCGAAGTCGCCTACTACCTCGTCCACGCCATGGCTGGGGGCGAAGGGTTCGCCGAACGGGACCAGGTCATGGCCCGGTCCTTCGCCGAGGCAGCATCGGCTGCCGGGGTGCAGCGGATCATCTACCTCGGCGGCCTCGGCCACGAGGACCTCTCCACGCATCTCTCCAGCCGCCAAGAAGTGGGTCAGCTGCTCGGATCGACGGGGGTCCCGGTGGTGGAGCTGCGGGCCGCCGTGGTCCTCGGTGCCGGCAGCATCTCCTTCGAGATGGTGCGGTACCTGACCGAGCGCCTGCCGGCCATGATCTGCCCCCGCTGGGTCAACACGCCCACCCAGCCCATCGCCCTGGGCGACCTGTTGGCCTACCTCACCGAGTCTGCTGATGTGACCCCTGGCATCTACGAGGTCGGCTGTACCGACGCCACCACGTACCGCCAGATGATGGACACCTATGCCGTGGTGCGCGGCCTGCGGCCTCGGTTCATCGTCAAGGTGCCCGTCCTCACCCCGGCGCTGTCGGCCCACTGGGTCGACCTGGTCACCCCGGTTGATGCCACCGTCAGCCACGCACTCATCGAAAGCCTCACCAACGAGGTGACCGTGCGGACCCGGGAGCGGACCGATGCCGCGTTCTCCGTGCGCCCGATGACGGTGGAAGCCGCCATCGGTGCCGCGCTCGACGATCAGGCCGATCGGATCGGTGCCAGCCTGTTCCACCGCGCCCACGGGCTGTCCGACGGGGTCTACACCGACCGCAGCCAGGTGAACCTGCGCGAACGGGACCTCGGACCCGACGGCACGGTCCTCGGGTTCGCCGAGGACCTCGACGACTGTGGAGGGC
>CAININ010000452.1 GCA_903849265.1 uncultured Acidimicrobiaceae bacterium | reverse complement strand
TGCCACCAGTCCATCTTCGATGTCAACGCCGGCTGCATCCCGCAGTTCGGTCCCGCCCCACGCCCCCTGCCGCAGCTGCCGATCACCGTCGACTCGACCGGCCAGATGCGGGCCAACGGCAGCTTCGATCAGGCCGTGGGCCCCGGATTCTGGGAGCGCCCATGATCGATAAGACCATCAACTGGTTCGACGACCGACTCGGATTCTCCAAGGGCGGCCGGAGTTTCTTGGACAAGATCTTCCCCGACCACTGGTCGTTCATGCTCGGAGAGATCGCCCTCTACTCCTTCGTGATCCTGCTCGGGACCGGCGTGTTCCTCACCCTCTACTACGTCCCTTCGGCCCACGAGGTCGTGTACCACGGGAGCTACGTACCGCTGCGCGGACAGCACGTCTCGGAGGCCTACGGCTCGACCGTCGGGCTCTCGTTCGACGTCCGCTCTGGACTCTTGATGCGCCAGGCCCATCACTGGGCTGCCGACATCTTCCTCGGGGCCATCGCCGTGCATATGGCCCGGGTCTTCTTCACCGGCGCCTTCCGCAAGCCCCGTGAGTTCAACTGGATCGTCGGCGTCCTCATGCTCATCTTGGGCATCCTGAACGGCTTCTTGGGATACTCGCTGCCGGACGACCTGGTGTCGGGGACCGGCATCCGGATCGCATTCTCCATCGTCGAGTCGATCCCCGTGGTGGGCAGCTACCTGGCGTTCTTCCTCTTCGGGGGCAACTTCCCCGGTAGCGGCGTGATCATCCCCCGGTTCTACGCCATCCATGTGCTGATCATCCCGGCCATCATCGTCGGGCTCCTGGCTGCGCACCTCGGGCTCCTGGTCAAGCAGAAGCACACCCAGTTTCCGGGGAAGGGCAAGACCGAGAAGAACGTGGTCGGCTCGCCGATGTTCCCGACCTTCATCGCCAAGACCACCGGGTTCTTGTTCGTGTCGGCCGCCGTCATCTTCCTCCTCGGCGGCTTCGCCCAGATCAACGCCATCTGGCAGTTCGGCCAGTACGAGCCGTTCCAGATCTCCTACGCGGTGCAGCCCGACTGGTACATGGGCTGGCTCGACGGCGCAGCGCGCATCATGCCGAGCTGGGAGTGGGTCGGATGGGGGCACACCATCCCGCTCGAGGTCTTCCTGCCTGCAGTCATCTTCCCGGGACTCATCTTCAACATCCTGATCGTCTGGCCGTTCATCGAATCGATCTGGACGAAGGATCACGAGTACCACAACCTCCTGGACCGTCCCCGGGACCGTCCGAAGCGCACGGCGGCGGGTGCGGCCATGTTGACGCTGCTGTTCGGGGTGTTCTTCGCCTCGTCGACGGATGTCATGGCCAACTTCTTCCAACTGCCGCTTATGGACGTGCTCTGGTTCTTCCGGTTCTTCGTGCCGCTGGCGCCGATCGCCGCGTACTTCCTCACCTTCAAGATCTGCAACGAGATGCGCGACGCTGAGGGAATTGGCAAGCGCAAGCGGGCCGTCATCGTCGAGCGCTCGGTCGACGGCGAGTACACGACGACGGAGGCCCCGGAGCGTCCTGGTGACGAGCACGAGGAACTGGACGCCATTCCGGTGCCGATGTTCATCGACATGACGGATCCCGAGCTGGCTACGGCCGCCGGCGTGCGTCGCGTCATCCGCTAGGCCGGCTGCAGCCAGCCGTGTTGCGGCCGTAGCATCATCGCCATGGGACTCCCCGTGGATGAACCGGAGCAGCTTGTCGATCTCGACCGCTACCCGGTGCTCTACCGGGACAGCCTTGCCCTGGCGGACATCATCGAGGGGGCCCGGTCCCAACTGACCGGGACGGGAGCCGTCGAGCTGCCCGGGTTCCTGCGTCCTGCCGGCATCGATGCGATGGTGGTCGATGCAACGGCATTGGCTCCTCGAGCACATCGTTCGACCGGCGTGGGGACTGCCTACCTCGAGTTTCCCGACTTCAGCCTTCCTGAGACCCACCCCCGGCTCCTCTGGGGCCAGTACTCGGTAGGCGCGGTTCCCTACGACGTGATGCCTCGATCGTCACTGCTGCGCCGGCTCTATGAATGGGAGCCGCTGACAACCCTGGTGGAGGCGATCCTGGACCGGGGCCCGATCTACCGGTACGCCGATCCGTTCGGAGCACTCAACCTCGCGGTGATGCGCGAGGGCGACGAGCTCCAGTGGCACTTCGACCAGACGGACTTCGTTGTGTCGTTGGCGATCCAGACCGCCGACAGCGGGGGAGAGTTCGAAGTGTTCCCCCGGATCAGATCGACCGAGGACGAACGGTACGACGACGTGTCCGCCGCGCTGAACGGCAACCGCGACGGCATCGTCACCTTGCCCATGACGCCGGGCACC
>CAININ010000451.1 GCA_903849265.1 uncultured Acidimicrobiaceae bacterium | reverse complement strand
GGACGTGCTGGCTCAGATCTCGCCGGAAGGGTGAATGTCGGCGTGACCGACCTGGCGGCACCACTCACTGTTGAGCCGATAGCTGCGGACGTAGCAGGGGGCGCCGACCTCGAACTGTTGCGAGCCGAGTTCCGCGCATTGGGACAGGTCGTGGTCGCCTTCAGCGGCGGCGCCGACTCAGCGTTCGTGGCCAAGGTGGCAACGGACACCCTCGGTGCCGAACGCGTCCTGTGCGTCACCGCCGTCTCCCCTTCGCTCGCCCCAGAAGAGCTCGCCGACTGTCGAGCCCTGGCCGCCGAGTTGGGCCTCCGCTACCTCGAAGTGATCACCGACGAGCTGGCCGACCCGGCCTATTCGGCCAATGACGGCAGCCGCTGCTACCACTGCAAGTCGTCGCTGATGGCCGCTCTCGACCCCGTTGCCGATGCCGTTGCCGATGCCGCCGGACCCACAGCCACCGTTGTCCTGGGGGTCAACCTGGACGACCTGGGCGACCATCGCCCCGGCCAGGCGGCCGCCGCCGAACGAGGGGCCGTCTTCCCTCTGGTGACCGCCGGCTTCACCAAGGCCGACGTCCGGGCCTGGTCGCGCACCCTCGGCCTGCGCACGTGGGACAAACCGGCGGCGGCGTGCCTGGCCTCGCGGGTGCCCTACGGTACCCGGGTGACCTTCTCCACCTTGGACGCTGTGGCCCGGGCCGAGTCCGGGCTCCGATCCCTCGGGTTCCGCCAGCTGCGCGTCCGCCACTACGACGACGTGGCCCGCATCGAGGTGCCGGCCGACGAGCTGGCCCGGGTGGTCGACCAGCGCGAGGCGGTCAGTGCCGCCGTGCACGCCGCCGGCTACCGCTACGTCACCCTCGACCTGGACGGGTTCCGGTCGGGGAACCTCAACGACGCGCTCGCCACTGCAGGGGCAGCAGCCCCCGATGGTGCCGGCGTTCCCACAGACGACACCAAGACAACGGAGGCACACGCATGATCGGCGTACGGGTGAAGCTGACATTTCCCGAGGAGCTCGTGCGTGAGCCGGTCATCGCACGCATGACGGCTGAGTTCGCCGTGGTCCCCAACATCCGCAAGGCCGACGTCGGCGAGCAGGGCGGCTGGATCATCTGCGAGCTCGACGGAGACGGCGCAGTGGTCGATGGAGCCCTCGAGTGGCTGCGGGCCGAAGGGGTCCAGGTCGACCTGCTGGGCGACGTCGTCGAGAGCTGACGCACCTATGAGCACCACGGACCCGCTGGCCGCCAACCGGCACTGGTGGGACTCCACCGTGCCGGTGCATCTGGCCTCCGCGTTCTACGACGTCGAGGGATGGCTGGCAGACGGGCGGGGGCCGCGGGAGCGCGAGGCTGCTCTGCTCGGCGATGTCACCGGCCTCGACCTCGTGCACCTGCAGTGCCACTTCGGCAAGGACACGCTTTCCTGGGCGCGGGCCGGGGCCCGGGTGACCGGCCTCGATTTTTCGGAGCCGGCGATCAGCGCCGCCCGATCGCTGGCCGAACGGGCCGGGCTGGCCGACCGGGCCGACTTCGTGTGCGCTCCGGTGTCCGAGGCCGTCGACGCCCTCGGCGGGCGCACGTTCGACATCGTCTACGTCAGCCTCGGCGCGCTGTGCTGGTTGGCGAGCATCACCGAGTGGGCGGCACAGGTGGCCGGCCTGCTGCATGCAGGCGGGCGCCTGTTCCTCCACGAGGTGCACCCCGTAAGCCAGGCACTGGCCGACGCCGACCTCACCGTCGTCTACCCGTACTTCGAGGAGGCCGTCCCGTACCGGGACGCCGAAGCCGGCACCTATGCCGACCCGGAGGCCACCGATGCCCTCCCGGGGGACCCCACCTACAGCTGGAACCACGGCATCGGCGAGATCATCGGGGCGCTGCTCGCTGCCGGCCTGCGGATCGACCTGGTCGACGAGCACGACTGGACCAGCTTCCAGCGGTTCCCGTGGCTGGTGCAGACGGGCGAAGAGGAGTTCGTGGTGCCCGATGGCCACCTACGGGTGCCGCTCTCCTTCACCCTCGTGGCCAGCAGGACCTGACTGGAACCGAGCGGACCTGACTGGACCTGGCCCCGTGGGCCGATGCATGCCGGCGTGGGCACCCACGAAGACCCTGACGCGAGGTCGAGGCGCCCGGATACTCAGTTGTTCGGGTCGTCCGGGTTCCGGACGGTCCAGCCTGCACCCGAGACCTTGCGCGGCTCGTAAAAGAGGCAGCCATCGGGGCACGCGAAGGGGATCGGCTCGTTGGCGCCCATCCGGCACTTCTCGAGCTTCTCCTCGCGGGCCGTGGTCTGCATGATGTAATGACGACAGTCTTCGAGTACGGCCACGCCACATTCTGCCCGATGGCGGACGGTGAGCGGGACCGGTGCGGTAGCGTCGGTTCCGTGGAACCCACTCCCTCCACCGAAGGGGCCCCGGCGGAGGCCCCCACCTTGAAGCAGCTCCTCCGCTGGAGCGAGGCTCTGGCCGGCATCGCCCGGACCGGACTCGGCTTCACCGAGTCGCTCTACGAACAGGAACGCTTCGAGGAGGTCCTGCATGTGGCAGCCGACATCCGGGCTGCCATCGACGGCAACGACGCCACCCAGGACATCGACGGCGTGGTCCACGAGTGGCTCGGCTCGGTCGGCAAGGGAGTGCCTGGATATGTGACCCCCAAGGTCGCCGTGGGTGCCGTGGTCGGCAACGACGCAGGCGAGATCCTCCTGGTCCAGCGGGCCGACTCCGGCGTCTGGCTCTACCCCACCGGGTGGGCCGACGTGGGCTACTCGGCACCCGAAGTCGTGGTCAAAGAGGTCAAGGAAGAGACCGGCATCGAGGTCGAAGTGGTGCGGCTCATCGCCGTCCTCGACGGGATGCGGGCAGGCATGGGCCGCATCCCCTTCTACTCCCTGATCTTCCAGTGCCATCCCATCGGTGGCGAGCTCCAGGCCCATCCGCTCGAGTGCGCCGATGTGGGCTGGTTCGCCCCCAACGCGCTTCCTTTTCCGATGGCTGGTGTCGAGCTGTGGGGCGACCACGTGTTTGCCGCCATCCGAGGCGAGCCGGTCGAGGTGCTCTACCACCCGGTGCGCAAGCACGTATGGCGGGGCGACCCCGAAACCGTCTGACCTGGCGCTGTCCGTTGTCGGGGCGGCCCACCCTTGCGATGGTCCCTGGCTACACTCGCCACCCGTGACCGCTGACACCGACTCCTCTGCTGACAATGCAGGTCCCGTGATCTACGAGGCCACGGAAGTGACCGATGAGCTGGTCGAGGCGTTCGTGCGGCTCATCCCCCAGCTGTCGTCCTCCTCGGCGCCCACCAGCCGTGCCGACCTCGCCGCCATTGCCGGCTCGGAGGCGTGCGCGTTGTTCATGGCCCGCGACACGACCGGCACGATCGTCGGGTCGCTGACCTTGGCGGTGTTCCCCATCCCGACCGGGGTGCGGGCATGGATCGAGGACGTGGTGGTGGACGACTCCGCTCGCGGGGCTGGCGTAGGTGAGGCCCTGGTGGCCGCTGCCGTCGATCGGGCCCGGTCGCTCGGGGCAAAGACGGTCGACCTCACGTCACGTCCAAGCCGCGAGGCCGCCAACCGGCTGTACATGCGGGTGGGGTTCGAAGAGCGGACGACGAACGTGTACCGGTTCAATGCCATGGGCTGATCTGATTTCTGTGGACTGACTGTCGCACAGCCGACAGCCTTCCCGTTTCCGTGCGGCTCCGGAATCGTTGAGTCATGGGTGAGTTGCGCGCATTGGTGGAACGACATCCTGTGCGTCGACGTGGATGTGGTCCCCGAGGGTGGCCTGCTCAACCAGGACGGCGCCATCCGCCGAGATCTCATCGCGCTTTCAGCAGAACCGATGCCGAACGGATCGGCGACATCCTTGATGCGTCCGGTGCTGTTGCGCTCATCGTTGCACTTGAGCCTCCAGGAAACCCAGGCCGGTTCACTCCTTCCACGAACGACTGCTCGCCCGGGCGAGGCGGGTGCCCATCCGAGCAGCAGGGGAGATCCTTGAGATCCCCGTTCTCTCCGCGGGCGACCTCGTCATCGTCAAGATGTCGTTGAACCGGGGCAATGACTGGGTCGACATCGAGGCCATGGTCGCTGCCGTTGCGACGGCAACGGCAACGGCTGCGGCGGCGACGGCTGCGACGCCTGCGGCGGCGACCGCTGCGGCGGCGACCGCTCAGCTGCCTAGCCGCCGATCGTTCGACGCTCCATCTTCGGGATTCCCGGAGTCGTCTCGTTCACTGCCCAACTGATGATGACCTCCGGCGTGATTCGGAATCGAAGGGCGCCGTCCACCTCTTCGATCAAGGCGGATCCGATGATCTTGATCCCTCGAGGGGACCAGGGATCCATGGCGGCAAGGTCATCGATCACCAGGGTGGCCCGCGGATTCTCCTGGATGTTGCGGAAGCGCACTGTGTGGGCGATATCGAATCCCGCCGTGACGATGTCGTCCCCATCGACCTCGAAGACGACTGGGGCGACATCCGGCCGGCCCGTCGACGAAGCAGATGCGAAGCGCATCAGCGGTTGGGACCGCAAGTAGGCGAGTTCTGCATCAGTAAAGGAGCTCACGACCTGCCTCCCGGAACTGGCGGTGCCGCGAGCGGGAACACATCGAGGTCCCACCACTTGGACATGGGCAGGGTGCGGACGGTCGCGGCGGCCTGCTCGGCATCTTCGGCGAACGCATTGATGAAGATGGTCCCTCGTGCCAACGAAAGGTGGATCGAACCGATCCGCCCTTCGGCTTCCAAGATCTCGACCTGCGCCTGCTCTTCGGCAACGACGGCAAAAACCTCGGCCATCTCGGTGCCTTCTTTGAAGGTGGAGACCACCATGAACGCTTCCATCGGGACGTGCTCCTCTTTGTCGTAGGTCCTGGTCGTCACCACTCTCACACCTCAAGTGTGGTTGAGGTCAAGCACTACGATGAGGGGATGCCCCGAGGTCGTACGTCGTTCCATGAGTGGTCTGTCGGCCAGGTGGCCGAACGCAGCGGACTCAGTGTTTCCGCACTTCACTTCTACGAACGCGAAGGGTTGATCTCGAGCACGCGCAACGATGGGAACCAACGTCGCTACGGACGCGACACGCTGCGCCGACTTGCCTTCATCCGTGCGTCGCAGCGCGTTGGCATCCCGCTCGCCACCATCAGGGAGGCGCTCGATGGACTACCCCAGCAACGGACGCCCCGTGAAGACGACTGGGAGGCGCTGTCTGTCGCCTGGAGGGAGCGGCTCGATAGCCAGATCGAACAGCTCGTGCGGCTCCGCGAGGACCTGACGAACTGCATCGGCTGCGGCTGCCTCTCGTTCAAAAGGTGCCTGCTGGTGAATCCCTCCGACGTGATGGCCAACGAGGGCCCTGGGCCTCGCCGGCTGTTGCCCGGCACCCAGCGACCCGACGCCACGTAGCCCGGACTAAGTTCGTGGTCGTCGCCAGGTCCTGCAAGACTCCCCCCCTATGACTCAGACCGATCCTTCCGGCACCCGATCGACGACCAGTAGCGACATCCCAGTAGTGCTGGTGCACGGCAACCCCGAGACCCACGCTGTGTGGGGGCCGGTCGCCGACCTGCTCAACCGCACCGACGTGGTGACGCCGAACCTTCCAGGATTCGGCTGCCCGGTTCCGGACGGGTTCGACGCGACAAAAGAGGCCTATGTCGCCTGGCTGATCGCCGAGATCGAGTCCGTTGGGCAACCGGTCCACCTGGTCGGCCACGACTGGGGAGGGGCGCTGACCGTGCGCGTGGCCGAGACCCGGCCGGACCTGCTCGTGTCGTGGTGCTCGGATTCCGTCGGGCTCTTCCACCCGTCGTATGAGTGGCACGACCTCGCCCAGATCTGGCAGACGCCGGGCGACGGCGAATCCAACGTCGAGGCGATGGCGACCATCGACCCCGCCGACGCGGTCGCTGGGTTCGAGGCGCTCGGCATCCCGCAAGCGCAGGCCATGGCATTCATCGAGGCGTTCGACGCCACGATGGGTTCGAGCGTGCTTGCCCTCTACCGTTCCGCTGTCCCCGAGCTGATGGCGCCGTGGCTCGCAGCCATCGGTGATGCCGCCCGGCGGCCTGGTCTGGCCGTGCACGCCACCGACGACCCCTTCGTCGGAGATGCCCGGCTCATCACCGAGACAGCCGCAGCCGCCGACGCCGAGGTCGTGGACCTCGAGGGCCTCGGCCACTGGTGGATGCTCCAGGACCCAGGGCTCGCCGCCACCATTCTGACCTTCTGGTTCGCCCGCAACGAGGAGTAGGCGGGTCAGACGGGTCAGGCGCGGGCTGCTCGGCGGGTCAACCCACGTTGAACATCCACCGGACCCCGAACTTGTCGAGGCAGGTGCCCCAGTAGGAGCCCCACGGCATCTCCTGCAGCCCCACCGAATCCGACCCGCCATCGCAAAGCGCGGCATACAGGCGATCCGCCTCTT
Organism: uncultured Acidimicrobiaceae bacterium; assembly: GCA_903849265.1. Taxonomy (GTDB): domain Bacteria; phylum Actinomycetota; class Acidimicrobiia; order Acidimicrobiales; family RAAP-2; genus Bog-756. The sequence continues at coordinate 298 of CAININ010000451.1, read as the reverse complement.
CGCGGGTGTCCGGCTCGAGGTTGAGGGTGGTGTTGTTGCCCACTCGCAGCTCATGTCCCATCGACTCGAGCATGTCGGTGCCCATGATCACGTGGCCGGCCAGGATCGGGAGCTCCACGTGCAGCACCTGTGACCGCTCGTGCTCGGGCAGTTCCGGGGCCCCCGGGCCACCTGGCATGTCGCCGAACCGCATGATCGGGACGCTGTACTCGGTACCGAACACCGATGAGTAGAAGGCGAATGCCTCTTCGGTGTTCCCCATGAAGTTCAGGTAGGTGCTCACTCGGCTCATCAGCTG
>CAININ010000450.1 GCA_903849265.1 uncultured Acidimicrobiaceae bacterium | reverse complement strand
GGGCTTCGTTCGATTGGGCGTCGCTCGGCCCGAGCGCGGTCATCGGCGGCATGGATGACCTGTGGACATGCCCCGCGTCGCGGACGGTCCGCTGCAAAGGCAGGTCTGAGGTCCGGGTCCAGGTCGATTCGGCTGGTGATCACTCGAACGCTTCTGGGCCGCACACCGGCGGGTACGCGTTGGTGTCGGTCTCGGGCGGGGTCCCAGGTGACGCATGGCGCGAGGAGCTCGCGTACTTGGCTCTGGTGGCGGGGCTCCGCTCGGCTGACCGGCCGGTCCCCGTGCGGGTCCTCGGGCTGTGGCCCGATGCAGGGGCCGAGCGGATGGTCGAGGTGGACGAGGGACTGCTGGCAGCTGCGACTGACAGGGTGGTCGAAACTGTCGCGCTCACGTCTGCGGCCAGGTCCGCACTTCCGCTTGCTGACAATCAGGACGACAGCACGGTCGTCGCGGCCTGACCGCTCGAACATGGCCGATGCAGGTCGGGCGTTCGACCAGATCGGGCGGTCTGATCAGAACAGCGCCTTGGCCGCCTTGGTGTCGGGCTTGCCGGCCGCGGTCAACGGGATCTCGTCGACCAGGAGGATCTGTCGGGGCACCTTGTAGCCGGCGATCTGGCTCCGGCAGTGATCCTGGAGCACCTCGAGGGTGAGCGGAGCCGCTCCATCGCGCATCCGTACGACAGCGGCCACCCGTTCGCCGAACCGCTCGTCGGGTAGTCCCACGACGATGGCGCCGTAGACGCCCGGACACGCCTTGACCGCAGCTTCGACCTCTTCCGGAAAGATCTTTTCGCCACCGGAGTTGATCGATGCTGATCCCCGACCGTGGATGGTGATCACGCCGTCGGGCTCGATGGACGCCAGGTCTCCGGGGACCGACCACCGAACGCCATCGGGGTCGGTCGGGAACGTGGCCGCCGTCTTGGCCTCGTCCTTGTAGTAGCCGAGCGGGATCCGCCCGGACCGGGCCAGACGACCGATGCGTCCGTCCCCGGGCGACAACGGCCGCAGGTCGTCGTCCAGTACGGCCGTGTCATCACTCATGACGAACTTGGGCCCGCTGGCGCCGACCTCGACGGCCCCCTGTGCACCGGCCTCGCTCGATCCGAACCGGTCCATGATCATCGCCCCGGGCAGCTGGGCATTGAGGTCGGCCTTGACGGTGGCCGACAGCATGGCGCCGCCCGAGCCGATGACGGCAAGCGTCGACATGTCGTAGGTGCCCTCGGGCGCAGCGGCCAGGGTCTCCGACAGCGGCCGGGCCATGGCGTCGCCCACCAGGGCAGTCGACACGATGCCCTCTTCGCCGATCATGCGAAGGAGACGGTCTGGGTCGAACCGGTGCTCCACGTAGAGCACGGCGGTCCCCGCCATCATGAAGGCGTTCCACATGGCCCATTGGGCGTTCCCGTGCATGAGCGGAGCCACCACCAGCATGGGGATCCGACCCGACTCGTCCGGGTTGAGCCGTCCGGCCAGCTGCTCGGCTGCCGTGATGGGCTCGGCTCCCCACCCGCCGCCACCCATAGCGGCGAAGAAGATGTCCTCTTGGCGCCACATGACGCCCTTGGGCATACCCGTGGTCCCGCCTGTGTAGATGACGTACTGGTCGTCGGGCGAGCGGGGAGCGAAGTCGCGCTCGGGCCCGACGGCGGCCAATGCACTTTCGTAGGCGGTGGACGGGAACCCGGTCGCAGCCGCCACCGGGTCTCCCGCCGGCGTGCCGTCCTCGATGACGAGCAGATGCAGGGTGCGGTTCATGGTCGCCCCCTCGAGTGCGTCGGCCACCAGCTGACTGAGCCCCCGCTCGTACACGAGGACCTCGAGGTCGGCGTTGTCTACGACGTAGCGGAGTTCGGGCGCCACGTAGCGGAAGTTCAGGTTCACGGGCACGCAGCGGGCCTTGTAGCAGCCGATCATCGCCTCGACCCACTCCGCTCGGTTGCGGGCCAGGATGCCGACGTGGGCGCCGCTGGCGAGTCCGAGCGAGGCCAGGTGATGAGCGAAACGGTTTGCCCGGGCATCGAGGTCG
>CAININ010000449.1 GCA_903849265.1 uncultured Acidimicrobiaceae bacterium | reverse complement strand
TGGCGAGACGGTCTTGGCCGATCTGGTCGGCGAGTCGGCACCGGTGACCGTGGGGATCCATGCCCCGGTCGACCAGGTGGCCGAGCGGCTCATCGAGGCCCGCCGGATGTCGGTGGTGGTGGTGGACGGCGAGGACCGCCCGGTAGGACGGATCCTGGCCGACGACGTGATCGATGCCCTCATGCCCGAACGCGGGCGCATCCACTTCCCGAGGCTGCTCCAGTGACTGGCACCCTCCGGTGACCCCGAAGTCGATGGCGACCACGGCCACCACGACACCGCCGAACCCGACGATGACGGCGCGGGCGAAGCGCCGGTGGCGAGGGTTCTTCGTCTACCTGGCCGCTGCCGGCCCGGGTCTCATCGCTGCAAACGCCGGCAACGACGCGGGCGGCGTGGCCACCTACGCCTCGGCCGGGGCCGAGTTCGGGTACTCGATGCTGTTCTTCATGGTGATCGTCACCATCGGCTACGTGTGCGTCCAGGAGATGACCGCCCGCCTGGCGGCACATACCGGCAAGGGGCTGGCGGCCCTGATCCGCGAGCAATTCTCCTTGCGCCTGTCCGCCTTCGCCGTCTTCGCCTTCGCCGTAGCCAACCTCGGCCTGGTCGTCACTGAGTTCGCAGGTATCGCAAGCGCCTTCGAACTGTGGGGTGTGTCGCGCTATCTGTCGGTCCCTATTGCTGCGGTGGCCATCTGGCTGCTGGTCATCGTCGGTTCGTACCGCTACGCCGAGCGGGTCTTCCTCCTGCTCACGTTGGCGTTCGTGACCTATCCGATCGCCATGGTCTTCGGCCATCCCGAGTGGAAGCAGGTCGCCCTCCACACGGTCGTCCCGCACGTCTTGTGGTCCAAGGCCTATCTGCTGGTGGCCGTGGCCCTCATCGGCACCACGATCACCCCCTACATCCAGCTGTACACCGCCGGTGCAGTTGTCGACCGCGGTATCGGGCCCGACGAGTACAAGTACGAGCGGGTGGACGCGGTTTCTGGGGCGATCGTCTCCGACCTGGTCTCAATGTGCATCATCATCGCCACGGCGACGGCCTTCTTGAAGAGCCCCCAGGTCCTCAACACGGCGGCCGAGGCGGCACGGGCGCTCAAGCCGCTGGCCGGCGAGTTCTCGTCCGTCCTCTTCGGTATCGGCCTGCTGGGCGCCTCGGCACTGGCGGCAGCCGTCGTCCCCTTGTCGACCTCGTACGCGGTGGCCGAGGCAGTGGGAGTGGAGCGCTCGGTGTCCAAGAGCTTCAGCGAGGCACCGCTCTTCCTCGGCCTGTTTACGGCACAGATCATCATCGGGTCCTCGGTGGTGCTGATCCCCGGGAACCTGTTCCGGTTGATCATCAACACGCAGGTGCTCGAGGGGGTCGTCACCCCGATCACGCTGGTCTTCCTGCTGATCCTCGCCAACCGACGGACCCTGTTGGGCGAAGCCGCCAACGGCCGCCTGGCCCGGACGGTGGGCCTGATCACGGTGATCGTGGTGGGAAGTTTCGCCACCTTCCTGGTCGTGCTCACCGTGACCGGCTGGCTCGGATTGAGCCTCTGACGACCGCCTGGGGGGTCCCGGAGTTTGCACATCCGCCCTGCTCGCGAGAGTATCTATCTTCTATGTGTCCTTCTGCGCCGGTGCTGCATGCCTAATTTCTGGTTCGGGCGCAACAAGGTCAAGGGACCCAAGCGCCCCCCTCCCGTCCCCGAACGCATCGTTCCTCGGCCTCCGGCGCCCGGCGGTCTGCGCATCGCCTTCTTGGTCTATCGGGGGAATCCCCGCTGTGGCGGCCAGGGCGTCTACACCCGCCATCTGACCCGCGAGTTGGTCGCGCTCGGCCATTCGGTCGAGGTCTTCTCGGGCCAGCCGTGGCCCGAGGTCGACGAAGGCGTCGGGTTCACACCGGTCCCCAGCCTCGACCTCTACCGCGACCCGGACCCGTTTCGCGTGCCGCACCTGGCCGAGTTCTTGAACTCGTACCCGACGTCGGTGGCTGCCCTCGAGTTCGCCGTGATGTGCACCGCAGGGTTCCCCGAGCCGTGGACCTTCTCCATCCGAGCTCGGCGCATGCTGTCCGCGAGGCGCGACGAGTTCGATCTGATCCACGACAACCAGTGCCTCGGCTATGGCATCCAGGGGATGATGGATGACGGCTGGCCGGTGCTCGAGACCTTGCACCACCCGATCACCGTCGACCGCCAGCTGGCCCTCAGCCACACCACCAACCTGTGGCAGCAGTTCAGCCAGCGCCGGTGGTTCGGGTTCCTGCGCATGCAGGTCAAGGTGGCCCGCTCGCTTCCGCGCATCGTCACTGTGTCGCAGTCGTCCAAGACGGACATCACCGCGCAGATGGGTGTCGACAACGACCGCATGACGGTCGGGCCCGTGGGCGTCGACCCTGCCGTGTTCCGCCCGTTCGAAGACGTCGAGCCCGTTCCCGGCCGGATCATGGTGACCTCGTCCTCTGACGTCCCGATGAAGGGCCTGGTGCCCTTGCTCGAGGCGGTAGCCAAGCTCCGGACCGAACGTGAGATCGAACTGGTCGTCATCGGGAACCCCCGTCCGGACGGCAAGGTGGCCAAGGCCATCGAGCGGCTAGACCTCAGCTCCATCGTGCGGTGCGTGACGGGCATCAGCGACGACGAGCTGGCCCGAAACTACGGCCAGGCCCAGGTAGCCGTGGTCCCGTCGCTTTATGAGGGCTTCTCTTTGCCGGCCATCGAGGCCATGGCGTGTGGCGTGGCTCTGGTCGCCACGACCGGCGGGGCCCTGCCTGAAGTGGTCGGAACCGACGGGGAGACCGGACTTCTGGTCCCGCCCGACGACCCTGGCGCCCTGGCGCAGGCCATCGGCCGGCTGTTGGACGATGACGAACTACGCGCCCGACTGGGCGCGGCCGGACGCGAGCGTGTGCTCGGCCGGTTCACCTGGCAGGTCACGGCAGCGGGTACCGCAGCTCAATACCGGGCACTGCTCGACGATGTGGAGGCCGGACGATGCTGACAGTGGACTACGAGCGACTGGGCGTACACCCCGGTGACAGGGTGCTGGACCTGGGTTGCGGCTTCGGCCGGCACGCCTACCAGGCGGCCCGCCTGGATGCCCACGTGGTGGCCTTCGACTTCGGCGCCGACGAGGTCCGCAGCGTGCGTGACACGTTCGGTGCCATGGCCGACGCCGGCGAGCTCGACCCGGTCGAGTCACGGGTCGGCTCCGTCCAGGGCGATGCCCTCGCCCTTCCCTTCCCCGACGGGGCCTTCGACCGGGTGATCGCCTCGGAGATCCTCGAGCACATCCCCGACGACGAGCAGGCCATGTCCGAGCTGGCCCGAGTGCTGCGCCCGGGCGGCACCATGGCCATCACCGTGCCCCGTGCCGGGCCCGAGTTCGTCAACTGGTCGCTGTCCGAGGAGTACCACAACGTGCCGGGCGGCCACGTCCGCATCTACCGTCGAAGCCAGCTGGTCCAGCGCCTCGAGGGAACCGGCATGAAGGCCACCGGCCACCACCATGCCCACGGCCTCCACGCCCCCTACTGGTGGCTCAAGTGCCTGGTCGGCACGAAAAACGACACCAACCCGGCGGTGGCCACCTACCACCGGCTCCTGGTCTGGGACATCGAGAAGGCCCCGATGGCGACACGGCTGACCGAGCGGGTACTCAACCCCCTGGTCGGCAAGAGCCTGGTGGTCTACCTGGTCAAGCCGGTCACCGGTGCCCCCGAGCGGGCCGACGACCGTGTCGGGGCGGGCGCATGAGGGTCATCCCCGAGGTCCCCGGCATCATGGAGACCGCCCAAGTGATGGCGACCGCTCAGTCGATCGTGGACCTGCAGCGTCCTGACGGGATGATCCCGTGGTTCCCCGGCGGGCACTGCGACCCGTGGAACCACATCGAGGCAGCCATGGCCCTGACCGCCGTCGGGCTCGACGCCGAGGCCGACCGGGCCTATCAGTGGCTCGTCGACACGCAGCTCCCGGACGGCAGCTGGTTCAACTACTACCTCGCCACCGGGGTCAAGGACGCCCGCCTCGATACCAACGTGTGCGCCTACATCGCGACGGGGGCCTGGCACCGGTACATCTCCACGGATGATCTTGCGGGCCTGGAGCAGCTGTGGCCGACGGTAGAGGCCGGCGTGGACTTCGTGCTGCGCTACCAGCGGCTCGACGGCTCCATCCGGTGGTCGCTCGACTCGGCCGGCTTCCTCGAGGAGTACGCCCTGCTCACAGGGTCTTCGTCGATCTACCACAGCCTCCGGTGCGCGATCGCCTGTGCCGAGCGCCTCGGGCACGAGCGTCCCGACTGGGAGCTGGCTGCAGGCCGTCTGGCCCACGCCTTGGCCTACGACCCGAACGCATTCGCCCCCAAGGTCGAGTTCGCCATGGACTGGTACTACCCGATCCTGTCCGGAGCCCTCAGCGGCCCGGCTGCCCATGCCCGGATCGACGGTGCGTGGTCGACCTTCGTCATGGAAGGGCGCGGTGTGCGGTGCGTGTCGACCGGCGAGTGGGTGACCGCTGCCGAAACCGCCGAGTGCGTGCTCGCCCTCGACTGCTTGGGCCGCGACGACGAGGCTATGGCCCTGTTCACTTGGGTCCAGGCGCTGCGCAACGAGGACGGCTCCTACTGGACCGGCATGGTCTATCCCGAGGAAGCCACCTATCCGCCCCTCGAGCGGTCGACCTACACCGCGGGCGCCATGGTGCTGGCCGCCGATGCGCTGGGCCGCTGCACGCCGGCCTCGGGCCTGTTCCGCGGCGAGGGGCTCCCGAGCCACCTCGACCTGACCGAGCCCGCACCTGAGGCACCGGTGGAGCCCGCCCTGCGGACTCCCGGCAGCCCCGGCAACGCCTGAGTCACACACGCTGCCGGTCTCAGCCACCCCAATCCGTCGTGGGCGTGGCGGTGGGATGAGGGTGGGCGTGGCGTTGGGGACGGGCCTGGCGGTGGTTCAGGGACGGTGACGGCCGCTCGCCGAAGGGTCCGTCAAGCCCGCTGTCTGCCTAGTGGCGGGTAGAGATCACACCCGGCGAAGGATGCGGAGCGATCCGCACTCGCCGTCTTCGACGAACTCACCTGAATCGAGCGCGCCACGCCACAGGTCGTACGGCGGGCGGCCGCCATCGGCTGGGTCCGGGAAGACATCGTGGATGGCGAGCCATCCACCAGTGATGACGTGGGGAGACCAGCCTCGGTAGTCGGCCCATGCCGGCTCCTCACCGTGGCCGCCGTCGATGAAGCAAAACGCCAGCGGCGTGGTCCAGCGAGAACTCACCGTCGGGGAGTCACCGACCAGCCCGACCACGGAAGACTCGAGGTCGGAGACGATCATCGCCCGGCGCCAGTGGGGGAGGGTGTCGATCCTGCCGGTCGACGGGTCGACGAGCGAGCTGTCATGGTGCTCCCACCCGACTTGGTTTTCTTCTGAGCCGTGGTGATGATCGAGGCTGAACAGCACCGCACCAGTCTCTTCGGCTGCCGCACCCAGGTAGGTGGTCGACTTGCCGCACCAGGCACCTACCTCGACGAAGGTGGCACCCGGGTGGGTGCTCCCGGCCCGAAGTGCTGCATCGAAGAGGGCCTCGCCCTCGTCGTCGGGCATGAACCCGGTGGTGGTCCGGGCCAGGGCGAAGAGGTGCTGGCGCCGGGTGTCGGTGGCTCCATGTCCATCGGCGGCGTCCGGCGTGGTGATCGAATTCATCCGACCACCATCCCACGGCTAGGCCAGCCGGTCACATCCGGCGCCCTCAATCGGGTTCGAGGCCGTAGACGAGCGTGCCGTCCGGCTCGACGTCGTAAATCTCGATTCCCTCATCGACATGCGCGGCATCAGCACCAAGGCCTACGGCGATCTTGTTGAGGGCGTTACGGGTGACGTCGAGGACGACCTCCACCTGCTGGGCCGGCGTGGCCTCTGCCTGCAACGCCGATACCACCGCCGGGTCGATCCGTCCCGGCGTCCAGATCAGCGCGTCGGTGAAGGCCAATGCAGCCTGGGCCAGCGGCGAGAGCGCGCTGGCCCGGTAGTCGTCGACGGTGGCGAACACCACATCGTCGGCACCGGCTCGAAGTGCAGAACGGCTCCGGAGCGACTTGCAGAGCCGACAGTCGTGCTGGCGGGCCACCC
>CAININ010000448.1 GCA_903849265.1 uncultured Acidimicrobiaceae bacterium | reverse complement strand
GTTCCGTCTTCGGTCGGGCCCGGAAAGCACTCCCAGTACGCCATGAGCTCGCCGTAGACGGCGTAGGTGATGTTGTTGGCCGACAGACCGAAGGCATCGACGTGCAGTCGAGCCTCGCCGGGCGCGAGCGCGGCGGACTGTCCGTGCACGGTGCGCACGTGGTGGAGATCTGCCTTGTCGACTTCGAGATGCATGTGACCTCTCTTCGCTCGAACGGCGCGCCGGCGGCCAGACCGGTACCTGCCGGTCGTCGGAGGTCGGTGGCGTGCGGAGTCCGTGTCCGCCCCGGACGGCGCAAGGCGCCACGATAACAGTTGACAGTATTTGTGACAAGTGTTTACATGACCGGACGGGCCCGGTCGGCGGGACCCCGAGAGGGAGCAGCAGTGTCAGAACTGTCGAATTCGGACCGGGCCGGAACGGACGGAGCGAGCAGCCTGCTGCTCGACTCGCTGCGCCGGAGGATGCATGCGCTGTTCTCGTTGTACTACGACGCTGTGGCAACGATGGACATCGACCAGGTCAACCATTTCGAGCGCGAGGGCGTCCTCCCGATCGCCTTCAGCCTCTTCCACATCGTCAACATGATCGATGCCTCGTTCCTCCTGATGACGGGAACACCGCCCGTCTGGGACTCGGAATGGGAGGCACGGGTCCACCCGGCCATCGCCGACCACGGCAAGCACCGGACCGTCGACGAGATGGTCCACCAGCGGATCGGTGACTACGCCGAGTTCCAGGTGTACATGCGGACAGTCTTCGACCGGGTCGAGACATGGCTCGCCGGACTGGACCCAGTGGAGCTGGAACGCCTGGTGATCCCCCGACCCTTTCCTGAGCAGGTCGCCAGCACCTACAGCGCACGGGTGGCGGGACCCGAGGGGATCACCCTGCTCGATGCCACCGAGTGCTGGATCTATCAGCACGGGCTGCGCCACATGGGGGAGATCGAACTCTCGCGCGGACTTGTCGGCCTGCAGGGGATGACATCGTAGGGACTATGCCCAGGGGGTGACGGTTCGGGCCGGTGCGCCCGGCCGGCGCAGGGTTCGCAGCCGGGCCGGTTCGGCCTGCTCCGGTCGGCCCGCGTGGAATTACCTGTACGCATCGGCTACTGTCCTGCCGATGATCCAAGCGAGACCCAGGTGGGTCTCCGGGAGTTGTGAAACGGGAGCAGAAGCGCGATGAGCAACACGACACGGCAGGCCAGAAGGTTGGCGATCTCGGTGCTAGCGGTCGCCTCGTTGGCGATGACCGGTGCCGGCGTGGCCGCTGCCGCTCCGTCGACGTCGGGACACCACCTCAGGCACGCCACGGGCGAGATGAGGCGCCACCTCTGCCAGAACGACTCCAGCCGGCTGGCCCTCTCCGCCCACCGACAGGCTCAGTTCGCAACGCAGACGGCGGCCTACGCCAGCCTCGAAGCGAGTGCGACGAAGGCGGGCAAGACCGTCCTAGCGAGTTACTGGGCACAAGTGGTGTCCCATCGCCAGGCCGACTCGGATCGCCAGCATGCGAATCTCACTGCCCGGACCTCCCGTGCCGCCACGACACACGGCCTGGTCAACGGCAACTGCTCCTAGGTTCGCCAGCTTGGTGAGATAGATGTACCTAGAAAGACACATTCACACCTGATCTCCGAACCGGATGCAACCACTCGCCTTACAGCTGAGCGACCGCACCCCGTCCACGTCCTACGTAGTCGCCCCCGCAAGGGGGCGACTGCTGCGTGGTTCTGCCTTTTCGTCCCGACTGGGGTACACGGCCAGTGCCGCAGTGCCCGTGAGCACCCCGGTCTTCTCTGTCTTCGGGTCAGCGTGTTTCGTCTCCGGTCGTAGCCCGGCGACGTCGTGTGCTGGTGTTGCCTGATGAAGTGATTCCAACTTGGCTCTCACTGCACCGCAGGCGGCACAGGTCTTCGCCTCTGGGGTAGAACCGATCGACCACCACGAGCGTGGTGCCCCGGTTCGAGATCGTTTAGGTGAGCTGGCGACGTAGCTCGGCGAGTGACGCGTCGGCCTGACAGACCGGGGCCAGGGCTCGGCCCAGGTGGCGTTTGGCGTTGGCCATGCCGGCCAGGTTGGGGTCCACGATGGCGATGACGTCGAACTGATTGGCCAGGGCGTTCGAGACTCGGTGGAGCTCGAGTGACCGGGCCTTGGTGATGGTGTCGTGCATGCGAGCCCGGCGTCGCTTCACCTTGGTCCGGTTCTTGGAGCCCTTCTGGCACCGGGCCAATCGACGGTCCACCTTGGCCCACCGACCCAGTTGCTTCTCCAGCACCCGGGGGTTGGCGATGTGACCGTGTGCGTCGGTGAGTCCGGGGACCGGTCGCGACAAGGTGGCCAGGTGGGCGATGCTCAGCGCTCGACCCCGATGGCGGTGGTCGGGCCGGATTGGCCTGGTACACCACGGCGCGCAGCTAACTGAACCACTGGCCGCACCAGATACCGCACCAGCACCGCCGCCTGCCAACGTCCGCCGACATGCGAGATTGTGACCTTCTGGATGGAGACGGTGCTGTCGGCCACCTTCATGGACAGGCGCCGAGTGGACTCGGTGGTGTGGATCCAGGCCAGGTTGGCCCGACGGCGCTGCACCTCCCGATCCGGGGTGCTCGGCCAGCATGAGGCGGATGCGGTGACCGTTAGGAGAGACCCGGCCGGCCAGCACGTCCGGGTCCTCGAACCACGAAGCTTGGTGGTTGATCTCGGTGAAGGTGACCGACGGATTCGTACGATCCCGTGACTTGAACCGGGGGAACCCGACGGGCCGTCCCTTGCGGGTGCCCTTCTTGGAGGACCGGTAGTTCTCGAGCCCGGCTGCGGCTGCAACCACCCCAGACCGGAAGGCGTGCATGGAGACCTCAGGCCACCAAGTAGCAGCCTCCTTCGCCGCGTTCCAGGCTTTGTTGAGGGAGAAGGCCGACCAGGACTGCGACGGGGTGAGGTCGGCCTGTGCGATCCCCGACTCACGTTCACCAGTGCGAGTCGCGAGGTTGTCCTTCACTTGGCCGAGCGCCCAGTTGTGGGCGAACCGGGCGGCTCCGCAGTAGGACTGGAGCAGACGCTCCTGGGCCTGGGTGGGGTCAGCTGAGAACACCACGGCCCGGGTCAGGTACTCCTCGGCGATGGCCCCGGTCATGACGTTGATTGTCCGTTATGGGTGTGACGGTGCCCGATGTTGGATACATGGCATCTCACCAAGCTGGCGAACTCACCGCACCTGAGCGGCGGAATCCTGGGCTGTATCGCCTTGGCTCGCCCGGAACCCACGCGTCCGACGACCAGACCTCATTGGGCCGGATCGACCCGCCGCCCGCCTGCGCGGACACCTCTGAGGTGTCGCTCCCGGACATGGGTACGCATCAGGTCGACCACGAGGCAACGGTGGCATCACGCGCTGGCATGACACGCAGGGCCGCACGGAGGGCTCAAGTCCGGACCAGTCGTGACGATGAGTTGGACAACGTCCGCTCGGAACGCAGAGAGGTCCCGAGCTCAAAAGTCCCCGAGGAGCACACCCCAGATGGTGAACCTACGCATGACCGCAACGAGCGCAGCGATCTCGATGATCGCCCTCAGTTCGTTGGCCTTCGGCGGAGCAGGCACGGCCGGAGCTGCGTCCCGCACTGCGACTCCGGATGCTGCTGGAGCCCCGCACGCAATGGTGAAGCATGTCGTCTGCAAGCAGCACGCGGTGATCCTGCGACAGATGCGACGATCGGGAAACGAGTACGCCAACACGACGGCGACCTACCGGGTACTGCTCAACTCGGCCCGCAAGTCCGGCCAGTCCGGCCTGGCTGCCTACTGGGCGAACGTGATGGCCCAACGCCACGCCCATCAGGTGCAGAGTCACGCCGATCTGATCGCCCGCAAGGCGCAGTACCAGGCGGCAGATCAGATCTCGGGAGCCTGCTGAGCGGGCTGTCTGGTTCTGACGCCACCCACGACCGGTCTGTCTTCGAGGGTCGGCACTCCGCCACGAACTGGGGCCGGACGGAACTACGAGGTGGGCAGGCCGTCGACCATCGTGTGGGCCAGTCGGGCAAACGACTCCGCCAGCCGAGGTGAGGGCCCCGCCAGTGCCGCAGCGCTCGCCTGCTCGGCGTAGTCGCGTGCGACCTTGACGGATGCCGCGATCGCACCGGAGTCGGACACCATCGCCCTCGCCTTGTCCTGCTCGGGGATCCCGAGCGGCTGACCCAGCAGGTCGCGCAGCTCTGGCCCGTGCACAGGGTCGGCCAGAGTGAGGAGCACGGGAAGCGTGTAGATGCCCTCAGCCAGGTCCTGTCCGGCCGGCTTGCCCAGGTCGGCCTCGGTGCCGACGACGTCCAAGATGTCGTCGCGGACCTGGAAGATCATGCCGAAGCACCGTCCGAAGTCCGTGAAGGCCTCGACCTCAGGCCGCGACAGGCCACCGGTCAAGGCGCCGATCCTGCAGGACGTCGCCATGAGTGAAGCCGTCTTGCCGGCGATGGCGGTCGAGTAGTCGTCGATCGAGCGGTCCACGCGGAATGCGGCGCGCACCTCGGCGACCTGCCCCTGGCAGAGCTCCCCGAGCGTGGCGGCCAGCAGTGCGGCGATCTCCACGCCGAGCCCGGCGGCGATCTCGGCAGATCGCGCTAGGAGGAAGTCGCCCGCCACGATGGCGACGAGGTTCCCGAACCGGGAGTTCACGCTCTCCACGTTCCGGCGCATCGTGGCCTCGTCCATGACGTCGTCGTGGTAGAGCGAGGCCAGGTGCACCAGCTCGACGGCGACCGCTCCGAGGAGGTCGTCGCGAGTGGCGTCGCGCTCGCCCGAGGTGGCCGTAGCCAGCGCCAGCACTGGGCGCAGCCGTTTTCCGCCCGCGGCAAGGAGGTGGGTCGTCACCTCGTCCAGGAAGGCGTCGCCGGTCACGACGGACTCCACGAGCAACGGCTCGAGGCTGGTCAGTTGATCTTCAAGTGTGGGGAGGCCCAAGAGGTCGACGACGTTCACTGGCTACAGACGATAGGGCAGACTGCCGATGAGTGGTACATGCCCCCCGGGTTCCGGGGCTGCGGATGCGGGGTGACCTCGCACCTGTAGACTTGGGTTTCAGTTTCTGACCGCGGATGGAGGCGGTGGAGTGTTCGAACGATTCACAGACCGAGCTCGACGAGTCCTGGTGTTGGCACAGGAGGAGGCGCGGCTGCTCAACCACAGTTTCATTGGCACCGAGCACATCCTTCTTGGCTTGATCCACGAGGGTGAGGGTGTCGCTGCTAAAGCACTGGAGTCTCTGGGCGTGTCCCTCGAGGCCGTGCGGGAGAAGGTGGAGGAGACGATCGGCTTGGCGGGTACCGCCCCGACCGGCTCGCCTCCCTTCACGCCCCGAGCCAAGAAGGTGCTCGAGCTGTCGCTGCGCGAGGCACTGCAGCTTGGCCACAGCTACATCGGCACCGAGCACATGCTGCTCGGCCTGGTGCGGGAGGGCGAAGGGGTGGCAGCGCAGGTGCTGCAGAGCCTCGGCGCCGATCTCCCCAAGGTCCGCCAGCAAGTCATCCAGCTGCTCTCGGGTTACCAGGGCAAAGAGGCTGTCGGTGGTGGCCAGGCAGGCAATCAGCAGGCTGACGCCCCCACGGGCTCTGCCGTGCTCGACCAGTTCGGCCGCAACCTGACTGCGCTCGCACGCGATCACAAGCTCGACCCAGTCATCGGGCGAGAAAAAGAGATCGAACGGGTCATGCAGGTGCTGTCCCGCCGCACCAAGAACAACCCGGTTCTGATCGGCGAGCCAGGTGTCGGTAAGACGGCGATCGTCGAGGGCCTGGCCCAGCGCATCGTCGCTGACGAGGTCCCCGAGACGCTCACCGGCAAGCAGCTCTATACCCTCGACCTGGGCGCGCTCGTGGCCGGGAGCCGGTACCGCGGCGACTTCGAGGAGCGCCTGAAGAAGGTGCTCAAGGAGATCCGCACCCGGGGCGACATCGTCCTGTTCATCGACGAGCTCCACACCCTGGTGGGTGCGGGTGCCGCCGAAGGTGCCATCGATGCCGCCTCGATCCTCAAGCCGATGCTGGCCCGGGGCGAGTTGCAGACCATCGGTGCCACGACCATCGACGAGTACCGCAAGCACTTGGAGAAGGACGCCGCGCTCGAGCGCCGGTTCCAGCCGATCAAGGTGGAGCAGCCGAATGTGGCGCTGACCATCGAGATCCTCAAGGGCCTGCGGGACCGCTATGAGTCGCACCATGCGGTGACGATCACCGACCAGGCCCTGGTGGCCGCAGCCAACCTGGCTGACCGCTACCTGGCCGACAGGTTCCTGCCGGACAAGGCGATCGACCTCATCGACGAGGCCGGGAGCCGTCTGCGGATCCGCCGGATGACCACCCCGCCGGCGTACAAGAAGCTCGAAGAGGAGATCACCCGACTTCGGGCCGACAAGGAAACCGCGATCGAAAAGCAGGCCTTCGACCAGGCGAAGAAGCTCGCCGAGCAGGAGAAGGACCGCCTCGATGCCAAGGAGGCCATGGAGGCCGAGTGGCGGTCCGAGGGCGTCGAACTGTTCGACGTCGTCGACGAGGAGGTCATCGCCGAGGTGCTGGCCAACTGGACCGGCATCCCGGTCTACCGCCTCACCGAGGAAGAGACCGCCAAGCTGCTGCGGATGGAAGACGAGCTCCACAAGCGTGTCATCGGACAGGAGCCGGCCATCGCCGCTCTCGCCCGGTCGATCCGCCGCACCCGTGCCGGCCTCAAGGACCCCAAGCGTCCGAGCGGCTCGTTCATCTTCCTCGGCCCGACGGGTGTGGGGAAGACCGAGTTGGCCAAGACCCTCGCCGAGTTCCTGTTCGACGATGAGAACGCCCTGATCCAGCTCGACATGTCCGAGTACATGGAGAAGCACACGGTGAGCCGCCTCGTTGGTTCGCCTCCCGGCTATGTCGGGTACGAAGAGGGCGGGCAGCTCACCGAGGCAGTGCGGCGCAAGCCGTTCTCGGTCGTGCTCTTCGATGAGGTGGAGAAGGCCCATGCCGACGTGTTCAACACGTTGCTCCAGATCCTGGAGGACGGCCGGCTCACCGACGCACAGGGCCGGTCGGTCGACTTCAAGAACACCGTCTTGATCATGACGTCCAACCTCGGTACTGCCGATCTGCGCAAGTCGTCGGTGGGCTTCGCACAGAACTCTGGTGCAGTTACCTACGAGCGGATGAAGACCAAGGTCAACGAGGCGCTCAAGGCGCACTTCCGTCCCGAGTTCCTCAACCGCATCGATGAGGTCGTGGTCTTCCACGAGCTTTCGAAGGTCGAGGTCATCGAGATCGTCGACCTGATGATCCAGCGAGTCTGCAACCAGCTCGAGCTCCAGGGCCTGAGCATGGAGCTGACTCCAGAGGCCAAGACGCTCCTCGCCGACCGGGGCTACGACCCCCAGCTCGGTGCCCGTCCGCTTCGCCGTGCGATCCAGCAGATGATCGAGGACCCGCTGTCCGAGCGGATCCTGTGGAAGGAGTTCCGGGTCGGCCAGACGATCATCGTCGACGTCGAGACCATCACCCCGGAGGCCGCTGAGGCCTTCGACGTGAAGGGGGCCCCGCCCCTGATCGCCGGAGAGAAGCAGTTGACGTTCACGGCCATCGAGGGTCTCGAGCCCCCGCCGGTCGAGCTCGCCGGAGCTGACTCCTCGGCTGACTGAGCACACCGCACGGCGAACGATCGCCGTGATGGGCACGATGTACACGGGCGCCCCGCCATTTCGGCGGGGCGCCTGCGCGCCCAACCCCGCCCGGGGAAAAATCAGGACTTTTGGCCCTGCCCTGGTAGGTGGCCGGTGGCGTCTACTGGGAGAGACGGGTGTTCGACCGACCGGGTTTCCTCTTGCCGGTCCGGGAACCCTGAGCCCGACCGAGCCCGCCCCGGTTCGGCACGGGAGTCGGAACCGCCCCCCTGGCCCCCCGGGGGGGTGGTCCGCGTCAAGGGCCGTTCTAACGTTGAGGACCTCGGGTCGCACCGGATGGCACACCCTGTCCCTACCATCAGGGGATGGCAAAGACGGCCAAGCGCCACCGCTGCATGGACTGCGGATCCACCACCGCTCGCTGGGTAGGGCGCTGCCCGACCTGTGGGGAGTGGAACACCCTCGTCGAAGAGGCCGCGCTCGGCCCGCTGGTGCGCGCCGTCGACGAACTCGATCTGTCCGGCATGCCGGTGCCCCTGGCATCGGTGGACGTATCCGAGGCGGCCGCTGTGCCCACAGGGGTGGAGGAGTTCGACCGGGTTCTGTCGGGTGGACTGGTTCCCGGATCGGTGACCCTCCTCGGCGGCGAACCGGGTATCGGCAAGTCGACGCTGCTCCTGCAGGTACTAGCGGCGCGGTCCGCAGGGGGTGACCGGGTCCTGCTGGTGTCGGCCGAGGAGTCTGCTCACCAGGTGCGCCTACGAGCGGAACGTCTCGGTCCGGTGCCACCCGGGCTGCTGATCTTGTCGGCCACGGACGTCGGCCAGGTGATCAATGCCGTCGTCGAGTCGGCGCCCGATCTTTTGGTCATCGACTCCATCCAGGCCGTCGCCGTCGGACCGGCCACACCAGGAGAACGCCGTGCATCCGGAGTTCCCGGCTCGATCGGCCAGGTCCGCGAATGTGCCGACCAGTTGGTGGGGTTGGCCAAGGCCCGCCAAGTGGCCACGGTTTTGGTCGGCCACGTCACCAAGGACGGGTCGCTGGCCGGCCCCCGAGCATTGGAGCACATGGTCGACACCGTGCTGAGCTTCGAGGGGGACCGCCACCACGCGCTGCGACTCCTTCTCGCCGTGAAGCACCGCTTCGGCCCCACGGGTGAGCTCGGCCTGTTCGAGATGGGTGACCAGGGGCTCAACCGGGTCGACGACCCTGGACGTCTACTCCTTGGCGACCGCCTGACCGGTGTGCCCGGTGGCGTCGTGCTCCCTGCACTGCAGGGCCGCCGCACGTTGATGGTCGAGCTCCAGGCCCTGGTCGCACCGATGGGCCAGGCCCAGCCCAAGCGATCGGTGGTGGGACTCGACAGCGGACGCCTGGTCATGACCCTTGCCGTGCTGGCTCGTCACGCAGGGCTGGCCATGCACGCAGTCGACGTGTTCGCCTCGGTCGCAGGTGGCATCCGGGTGACTGAACCCGCTGCCGACCTCGCTGTTGCCCTCGCCGTCGCCTCGGCGTCGACGGGTGTGGCACTGCCCGCCGACCTCGCCGCAGTGGGAGAGATCGGACTGGCTGGAGAGATCCGCCAGGTCACCAACCTGCCCCGTCGACTGGAAGAGGCAGCACGGCTCGGGTTCGGCCGAGTCGTGGTCCCCGGGTCGGCGCCGGCGGGCCCGCCCGGAGTCGAGCTGATCCGGGTGAACACGGTGGCCGAGGCGGTGGGCCGCTTCGGCTGTCTCGATGGGAGCGGGGGCTGAGTGCGCCACGGGTGCACCATCGCGGTGGAGAGTACGATCGCGAGGTGATCACACGCCAGCACGCGGCCATGAGCGGAGCATTGGCCATGGTTGCCCCCGGGACCGCACTGCGCGACGGTCTCGACCGGATCCTGCGAGCAAAGCGGGGTGGCCTCGTAGTGGTTGGCGACGGTCCTGATGTGCTCTCGATCTGTTCGGGAGGCTTCCTCCTCGACTCCGAGTTCAGCCCGCAGCGCCTATCCGAGTTAGCCAAGATGGACGGCGCCATCATCATTGCGGCAGACGCCTCACGCATCGCACGAGCGAACGTCCATCTCATGCCGGACGCCACGATCTCGACGACGGAGACCGGGACCCGGCACCGCACGGCTGAACGGGTGGCGCGCTCCATCGATGTCCCGGTCCTGTCGGTCTCCGCGGCAATGTCGGTCATCGCCGTCTATCGCAACGACATCAAACACACCATCCAGCCCACGGGTTGGCTCCACGACCGAACGGACCAGGCGCTGGCCACGATGCAGCGGTTCCGCAGCCGGTTCGATGTCACCCTCGGGAACCTATCGATCCTCGAACTCGAGGACACCGTGTCAGTGGGGGACGTGGTCGGGGTGATCCAGGCGGCCGAGATGGTGCTGCGGATCGCCGAGGAGGTGGACGGCTATCTGGTCGAACTGGGGGAGGACGGCCGCCTGGTCGGCCTGCAGTCGTCCGAGCTCGTGGATGGTGTGGCCCGTGCCCTGCACATGGTCGTGCGGGACTACTGCGTCATGACGCCCGCAGAGATAGCCGACTGGGCGACCCACGTGGATGCCGTCATCGACGAACTGGCGGGGCTGTCGTCCGACGAGCTGCGCGACCCGGTCCGTGTTGCCGGCATCCTGCGGCTCCCTGGCTCGTTCCACGATGCCGAGTCCGGCGTCGAACCCCGGGGCTACCGGCTCCTGCACCACCTTCCGAGATTCTCCGAGACCATCATCGAACGGATCGTCGACCGGTTCGTCAATCTCCAGCAGATCATGCGGGCGTCGATCTCCGAGCTCGAGCAGGTCGAAGGAGTCGGACAGACCCGGGCGCACTCGGTCAAGGACGGCCTGGCCCGACTAGCCGAGGCCAGCATCTTCGAGCGTTACCAGTAGGGAGAGGGCTGATGCAGACAGGCACACCGTCTGCGCCGTCGGGGGACCTACCTCACTACTGGTAGAATGGGGTGCTTTCCCACGCAAACCGGATGTCGCTCACCAGCCCCGGTTCCGCACCGCAATGCTTGGAGGAACGGTGTTCGACATCGGTGACAAGGTCGTCTACCCGCACCACGGCGCGGCAGTAGTCGAACGACGAGAGACCAAAGAAGCCTTCGGCAAGAAGCAGGAGTACCTCGTGCTCCGGCTCGCCTATGGCGACCTCACCCTCATGGTGCCGGCCGACAACACGGACGGTGTCGGGCTGCGCGAGGTCATCAATGACGAAGAGGTCGAAGAGGTGTTCGCCGTGCTCCGCAAGAAGGAAGCACGCATGCCGACCAACTGGTCCCGACGGTATAAGAACCATTCCGAGAAGCTCCGGTCCGGTGACATCTACCAGGTGGCCGAAGTGGTCCGGAACCTCTCGATCCGCGACAAGGACAAAGGGCTGTCGGCCGGAGAGAAGCGCATGCTCCAGCGGGCTCGTCAGATCCTCGTGTCCGAGTTGACGTTCGCCCTCGGGGTCGACGAAGAGACCGCCGAGGTCCGCCTCGACGAGGCGCTGCCCTGAGCCGAACGGGGCCCGTGTGGGCCATCGTGGTCGCCGGTGGCACGGGTCGCCGGTTCGGTGGCTTCAAGCAGTTCCTACCCCTCGCCGGGGTCCCGGTCGCATCCTGGTCGATTCGCGCTGCCTGCACAGTGGCTGACGGGGTTGTCCTGGTTGTGCCGTCCGATGCGTTGCCAGAGTCCGACCCGTCGGCCGTTTGCGATGGCGGACTGCCCGCTCCGGGTGCCACCGGCGATGCAGCGTTTGGAGCAACGACCGTGGTGGCCGGAGGTGCCACACGCGCTGCATCCGTACGCGCCGGCCTTGCCGCGGTGCCCGGTGATGTCGGGATCATCGTGATCCACGACGCAGCCCGCCCGCTGGCTTCACCTCAACTGTTCGCTTCGGTGGTCGCAGCGGTCCGTTCGGGCG
>CAININ010000447.1 GCA_903849265.1 uncultured Acidimicrobiaceae bacterium | reverse complement strand
TACCCGACGGATCTCGCGCAGCAGCACCTCGGGATCGCCGACGTGCTCGAAGACGGACCAGGCGACTACGAAGTCGACAGACGAATCGGGTAGGGGGATCGAGTCGGGCATCGAGGTCGCGAACTCGGGAAACGGACCGGTGGCGACATCCACGTCGTGCTCTTCGGCAAGTGTCTTGAGGAACTCCTGATCGACAGCGACCACGTCGAGAGCGATCACCCGTCGGATTCCGGCTCGGCGGCTCAGTCCGAGTGCGAAGATGCCGTCCCCGCATCCAAGGTCGAGGACGATCGAACCCTGGAGCGAGATCCCGTCGCCGTCGAAGAAGTCGACGGTCTGGTCGACGGCATCCACGAAGTGCTCCTGCCACCAGTCCGGACCCCGCGCGTACCAACGAGCTGCTGACTCTTCGTTGCCGCTGAACGCTCGATCAACTGACACGGACGAAAACTACCGCATGGCCCCTTCAGGCACGTTTGTCGGTGATTGAACTGCACACCTTCAGAATGCTCCGGCATCTGGCCGCAGATATCGGCCGTGGGTCCATCGATCTCAAACCGTTGCGCTCCGTGACGCATGGATGGGGAACGAAGGGTCCGTTCGTCAACTGCTCTGCTCGTTGGTTCTTCAGGGCGCGCTCCGACGAGGAGTACCGCATGGCGCGTGCCACCTATGTCAGTCTGTCTCGACCGGTGATGCCATCACAGAGGGGACTCGATGCCTGCATCGTCAGGAGGGGAGACGGACGTGAACACCGTGCCTACCGGTGGTGCCATCGCGTTGGGCGTGCTGAAGCGCCAGGTGACGCTGATCCCGCTGGTCGGGCTGATCTACTTCAGCGTCTCGGGTGGTCCTTACGGCCTGGAGAACGCCATCTCGAGTTCGGGCCCGGGGATGGCCATGGTGCTGATCGTCGTGGTGCCGATCATCTTCGCCATCCCGTGTGCGCTCATGAATGCGGAGCTCGGCTCCGCCATCCCGCTCGAAGGCGGCTATTACTACTGGGTCAAGGTGGCCCTCGGGAGCTTCTGGGCGTTCGTCGAGGGCATGAGCTCGTGGTTCACGTCGTTCCTCGACACCGCGCTCTACCCGGTCCTGTTCGTCGACTATCTGGCGACGTGGTTTCCCGGGGTGGCCCGGGGTCAGCACGTCGTCTTCAGCGCCTTCAACGGTGGCTTCTCCCTCGATCTCCACTGGGCCATCACCTTGGCGTTCATGGCCCCGCTGGCCTACCTCAACGCCCGAGGGGCGAAGGTGGTGGGAGAGACCTCCACCGTTCTCACGGTAGTGATCCTGGCTCCGTTCGTCGTGCTCACCGGCCTCGGCATGTGGAAGCTGCTCAACGGATCAGCAGGTACTCCCCTCCATCCCTTCGTGCTCCACGGCCAGTCGGCGTTCAGCGCGTTCAGCGCCGGTCTGGCCGTGGTCATCTGGAACTACGTCGGTTTCGACTCCATCACCACCGCGAGCGCGGAGATCGTGAAGCCCAAGCGGAACTACCCGCTTGCCCTCGCCATCTGCATTCCGCTGATCATGATGTCGTACCTGCTCCCCACGTTGGCAGCACTTGCATCGGGGCTCCATCACCAGGACCCGACGTTGTGGACCGATGGCGACTTCGCCCTCGCCGGCCAACTCCTCGGCGGCCCGTGGCTCAAGGCCTGCATCATCGGGGGGGCCATGTTCGCTCAGATCGGACTGTTCTCGTCGTTGCTGATGTCCGGGTCGCGCATTCCTGCCGTCCTGGCCGCCGACCGCTACCTGCCGACCGCTTTGGCCCGGACCAGTCCCCGCTACGGGACCCCTGTGGTCGCCATCGTCGTCAGCTGTGCCATGTTCGCCGTGTTCTGTGCCCTCGACTTCATCACCCTGCTCGATGCCGACATCGTGCTCGGCCTCGGCGGGCTTCTCTTGGAGTTCGCGGCATTTCTGGTCCTGCGGGCAAAGTATCCGCAGATGGACCGTCCCTACCGGGTGCCCGGCGGATGGTTCGGTGCAATTCTCATCACCGTCCTGCCGGTGTCCGTGGCCGCCGCCATGTTGTGGAGCACCATGTGGGCGGAGTCGGGGGCCTTCTGGATCGGAGCGGCCGGGTTCGCCCTGAGCGCGGTCCTGTATGTGCCGGCCAAGCGGTGGATCAAGGCGGGAGGACCCGATGCTGTGGTCGATGTCGGCACGGTCGACCTCGGCCCCGGGGTGGATGTGGCCATGATCCTCGAGAACCGTCGTGACGACACCGGCATCACGCCGACGGTGGGCACCGGGGTCTGATCTTCCGCGTCTGGCCGGGGCAGGCCATGATGCATCCATGACCGACGCGACACTTCCCTCGTTCACCTCCTACGACGACTTCGCCCACCTGCGATTCGACCGACCGTCGCCCCACGTGCTGCTGATCACGATCGACCGTCCCGAGGTTCTGAACGCAGCCAACGAAAGGCTTCACCGTGAGTTCTCGGAGATCTGGCGGGTGGTCGACCGGGACGATTCGGTTGCGGTCTCGGTGATCACCGGGGCGGGCAAGGCCTTTTCCGCTGGTGGTGACCTCGCCATGGTGGAGCGCATGACCACCGACTACAACACAACGCTCGAGCAGTGGCGCGATGCCAAGGCCGTGGTCGACGAGATGCTGACGTCGGTGAAGCCCATCGTGTCGGCCATCAACGGCGTGGCCGTCGGCGCCGGGCTGGCCGTCGCGCTTCTGGCCGACGTCAGCGTGATGGGCGAGTCGGCCCGCCTGTCAGACGGCCACGCCCGCCTGGGGGTGGCTGCCGGTGACCACGCTGCGCTGTTGTGGCCCTTGTTGTGCGGGATGGCCCGAGCCAAGTACTACCTGATGACCGCCGACTTCGTGGACGGGCGCGAGGCGGAGCGGATCGGCCTGGTCACACGGTGCGTGGCAGACGAACAGGTCCTTCCTGAGGCCTTGGCCATCGCAGACAAGCTGGCCGCGGGCAGCCGCACGGCTGTGCAGTGGACCAAGCGGGTGATGAACCAGTGGATGCTCCAGGCCGCCCCGGTGTTCGGCGAGTCGCTGGCCCTCGAGATGCTGGGCTTCCTCGGCCCGGACGCCACCGAAGGGATCCAGGCGGTACGCGAGCGACGCCCGCCCGACTTTCCTTCCGCCCGCTGAACAACCGGTGGCCGCCCGCAGAACAGCGGACGCCCAGCTGGCAAGGAGACGGTTGTTAGGAGACGGTGACGAGGGTGCCGATCGGCGTGTACGGGTAGACAACTCCGGCGTTGGCCGGAGGAAGTTCGACGCACCCGACGCTCTGCGGTGATCCGTAGCTCGGGCGCACGAAGCCGTGCAGCGCGTCGCCTCCGTGGAAGTAGCTGACCCACGGGATCCCCGGGTCGTCGTACTTCGTGCCGTCGGGGTTGGTGCCCCGCATCGTCGTCGACGTGAGGTGCTCGAAGACCGGCCAGGTGCCGGACTCTGTCTCGGCTCCGGTGATGCCGGTGTTGGCTGGCGTGGAGTAGACGGCGGCGCCGTTGCTGTAGACGGTGGCCCGCTGGGGGATCACCTTCGAGACGTACACGTAGTTATAGGCCTCGGTGCGCACCGAGCCTGCGGTGGCGTCCGCCAGAAGATGCGTCCACACCCCGGGGCCGGCCAAACCATCGGCCTCCATGTCGTGCTTGTTCTCGAAGGCCATGACCGCGGCCTTGGTGATCACATTCGAGGCACCAGGTGTCCACAATGACACCAGCGATGTCGGCTCGCTGAACCTCCATGCGAATGACCCCTCTTGGGGCTGGGCCATCTCTTGAGGAGCTGTCAGCGGGCCAGCCGGATTGAAGCTCACCGGCAGGTAGCCGAGCTGGGCCAAGAGCTGCTGAAGTCTGAGGGTGGTGGCCGGAGCGATGGTGAAGTGCACGGTGGCGGCCTGGCCGAGGGTGACGCCCCCGGTGCTCACCACCCCACCGGCGCCGGCGGGGACGGTGACCGTCTCGGACGACGACGGAACCAAAGGCCCCTCGGCGACGAAGGCAAGGGTGGTCGGGGTCGTCTGCTGCCAGGAGCCGGCGACCGGAGGCATCATGGTGGGCACCGGGGTGTGGGCGGACAGCGGCTCGGAAAACTGCACGGTCACGGTGGCATCAGACGGCACACCGGTCGCCCCGTCGACCGGGGCCACCGAGACAACCCCCAGCGGTCGGGTCGAGGCCGTCTGGTGGGCAGGTGCCGCGGACGTCGGCGTGGCCGACACGTTGCCTCCGGTGGAGTGTGTGAGGGCAACGGCGCCCACCGCCGCCACGACCACGAGGACACCGAGGAGCAAGACGAATCGCCGGCGACCTCGCTGTCGATTCGGCTTGGCGTGTGCGTGGGCTCCGGTCATGACGAGATCACCTCCAAATATATCAGGGAGGGCGCACGAGATGCCGCCGGGTCGGAGGGCCTCGGGCGCTCCTCACCGGCGAGATGTGCTGCAAGGGTCAGTCGGACCCGGCGGCCCCGACCTCGTTGTGGATGGCCCGCTCGAGCGCCGAGATCTGACTCGGCTCAGTGAGCTTTCGGCCGTCGGGACCTCGGACGTAGAAGGCATCGACCACTGCTGAGCCGAAGGTAGAGACCTTGGCCGAGGTCACGTCGAGGTGACAGGCGACGAGTGCTCGCGTGATCCGGTGCAGCTGGCCGACCACATCCTCGGCCCGCACCTCCACGACCGTGGCGGCGTCGGAGGCCGTGTTGTCCACGGTGACCTGGGTGGAGACCAGCTGCGCGACCTTGGCTCGATGGGCGTTCCGGTAGGTGTGGGCTCGTGCGGCCAACTGCTCTTCGACTGCCAAGGAACCATTCATCACCGCGGCCAGGTCGTTCGACAAGAGCACCGAGGCCGGCCATCGGCCGCGCTCGGGCTCGGCGGTGAACACCTCGACGGCGACGCCGTGGGCGCCAGTGACCACGGCAGACCGGACGTTGAGGCCGTGCAGGGCCAGGACCCCCGTCACTTCGGCCAGCAGTCCCGAACGGTCGGGTGCGACCACGGTGACCAGGGGCGGGTCGACGGAGAGCGCCGGGACCCCATGGAGGCGCACGGTCTCCATCACCATCTCGAGCTCCTCGGTGATCAGCGGCGTGGGCTGGGCCACCGGCTCGCCGGCCAGCAGCTGCTTGGTCCGTTCCACCAGGTCGGCCAGGAGGCCGGCCTTCCAGGTTCCCCATGCGGAGGGACCGGTGGCCAGGCTGTCGGCTTCGACCATCGTGGCGAGGAGCTCGAGCGTGGCCCGGTCGCCCACCTCTTCAGCCACGCGCTGTG
Organism: uncultured Acidimicrobiaceae bacterium; assembly: GCA_903849265.1. Classification (GTDB taxonomy): domain Bacteria; phylum Actinomycetota; class Acidimicrobiia; order Acidimicrobiales; family RAAP-2; genus Bog-756. The sequence goes on along the minus strand of CAININ010000447.1, from coordinate 9,177 downwards.
CGGTGGCCGGATCGTCCAGGTCGCGCCTGGTGGCGGTATCGGGCAGCAGGAGGTGGAGTCGGACCATGGTGACGATGGTGGCCACGTCGTCGGGCGCCAGCCCCATGCGCGTGGCGATGTCGGCCGCCACCACCATGCCGACGTCGGTGTGATCGCCCGGGAATCCCTTGCCGATGTCGTGGAGGAGCGTCCCCAACAACAAGAGGTCGACCCGTGTCACCCGATGGGCCATCGTTGCCGCGTTCGCCGTCGCCTCGAGGAGGTGCCGGTCGACGGTGAACCGATGGTACGGATTGCGCTGCGGCTTGTTGCGCACGGTTGCCCACTCGGGAAGGTAGCGCTCCAGGATGTGGCGCTGGTCGAGCGCTTCGAGCGCGGGGATCGCGGTCGGCCCGCACGCGAGGACCTGGACCAGCGAATCACGCAGTGCGTCGGGCCACGGGTCCGGCGGTTCGGGTGCTTTGCGGCCGAGGAGGTTGAGGGCCTCGCGCGAGATCGGAAGGTTGCGCTCGGCGGCTACGGCGGCCAGCCGAAACGCCAGGGTGGGGTCGCCGACCACATCGGCCTCGTCGAGGAGGACGATCTCGTCCTCGGTGCAGCCGATACCGGGCCGACCGGTGATGGGGGTCACGGTGACTTCGCCAGCACGGTCGTGTCGCCGTCCCCGGCGCGCCCCTTGGGCCCGTGACCACGCACCGCGTCGGCGCCAGGCGTCGTCCCCTTCCCACGCCACGGTCCGCCCCGCCGTGGCTACCGCGTGCATGAGGGCGTCGGAGTCGGACATGCCCATGGCGGAGGCCACCTGCTCCTGTTCTTGAAGGAGGAGCTTGTTGAGCTCTCGGCCGGCCCTTCGGTGCAGTTCGACGCGGGTGGCCGTCAAGACGGCCCGGGCGTCCTCGATGGCGACCGTGTCGATGTAGTCGGCCAGCACCGGGACGGCCGACATCATGGCAACCAGGGCGGCCACATCGCGAAGACCGCCGTGAGACTCCTTCAGGTCGGGTTCCAGCAGGAATCCCACGTCGCCGTTGGAGGCGTGCCGCTCGGACACCAGGTCGGCGAGGACCCCCAGCCAGGGCGGCTTCTGTCGGACCCAGCGTTCGCGAGCTCCCTCGAGGACGGGTTCCGCGACCCTGGGCTCGCCGCAGATGACCCGGGCATCGAGGAGTCCGAGCGCCACCCGTAGATCCTCCGACGCCATGTCCAAGGCCTCGCTGGGGCGCCGCACGCTGTGGTCGAGGGCGATGCCTTCGTCCCACACCGGATACCAGATCCGATCGGCGGCAGCAGAGATGTCCTTGCGGCCCTTGTGGAGGAGTACGACGTCGAGGTCGCTGAAGGGGCAGAGCTCACCCCGGCCGTATCCTCCGACGGCCAAGAGGGCCATGCCGCGGGAATCCCCACCGGTGGCTTCGTAGAAGAGTTCAGTTAGCCACTTGTCGGCTGCGGCGGAGTAGGCCGCGCAGAATGTGTCGCCGCGCAGGTCGCTCTGGTCGATGAGCTCCTGACGGAGGGCACGCAGTGACATCGTCGGACCGTACCACCGGGCAACCCTCGATCACGGGGTTCGCCAGGTACGCTTTGTCCATGGCGGACGACGCGAACGGCTCGGGACTATCGACTACGGGGGTCGTTCTGATCGTCGTGGGCGTGGTGGTGGTCGGATGGTTCCTGCTCGGCCTGGTCCACCTTGTGGTCGGTCTGTTGTGGACCTTGGCCGAGGTCGCCGTGTTGGCGATGGTCGTCGTGCTTGCCGCCCGGTTCTTCTTCGGCCGCTCGAAGTCGTAAGGGACGACGCCAGCGAACCTTGGTGGTCTCACCGAGCGGGCCGTTCCACCTGCAATGGGCAGGGGAGTGGAAGCCGTCGGAGCCGATGCTCAGGCCAGCATCGACTCGAAGAGCTCGATGTGCTCGGCCACCATGCGGCGAGTCGAGAAGTACCCCTCGACGGAGAGGCGGCAGTCCTCGCGCTTGAGGTCGCCGAGCCGTCCGATGGCGTCGACCATGGACGCCTCGTCGTCGCACAAGAACCCGGTGACGCCATCGGTGACCACCTCGGGTGCCGCCCCTTCAGGAAAGGCGAGGACGGGGGTGCCGCAGGCCATGGCCTCGATCATCACCATGCCGAACGGCTCATTCCACCGGATGGGGAACAGCAGGGCAGACGCGCCAGCGAGCAGTTCGAGCTTGCGCTCGTGGGATACCTCGCCGAGGTACACGGCGTCCGGCCCGAGCAGCGGCTCCACCTTTTGGGCGAAGTACTCCATCTCCCACGGCTCGCGCATCTTGGCAGCCATCAAGATCCTGATGCCCGCAGCGCGGGCCACGGCGATAGCCCGGTGGCATCCCTTGTCGTCCGCCATCCTCCCAAGGAAAAGGACATAGGGGCCATTCTCGTCGCCACCGCCGTCGCCCATCGGGAACTGCGCTGCCTCCACTCCGTGGTGGATGACCCGGGCCACCGGGATCTGCGGCGCGGCGCGGTGCTGGGCATGGGAGATGGCGATCAAGGGGACGCGCTCTGCTGTTACCCGATACAGGTCGGTCAGCTCGTCGTTGAACGGGCCGTGGATGGTCGTGGCCACCGGGAGGTCTGGGTAGTGCTCGGCATGGAAGGGACCCATGATCGTGTGATCGTGCACCACGTCGCACTCTCGGACCGCCTCGTAGGCGTGGATCACATGACGCAGCTCGGGCACCGCCATGCCGATCCGCTGGCCCTCGGCTTCGGGGAGCACCCACTGGCGTGGCACCGGGCAGGTCGAATCACCCGTGGTGTAGAGGAGCACCTCGTGGCCCGCTGCTTGCAGTCCCCGTGCGAGCTGGTCGACGACGAGCTCGATCCCGCCGTACAGCACGGGGGGGATAGGGGTCCAAGGTGGGGCGATGAGTCCGATCCGCATGGACAGATCTAAGCACCCCGCAAGGGGCGATAGGATCACCGAACGCCTTGGCGGCGTGGCCGAGTGGTTTAGGCAGGGGCCTGCAAAGCCCCGTACGGCGGTTCGATTCCGCCCGCCGCCTCCAAGTGTTGGTCAGACGGGTTGTGGGACGCCCGAGAGTGACACCAGAAAGTGACACCCGACGGCTTGGGTGAAATGCATCTTTCCCGTCTCCTGGGAGGGTCACATCGTGGTGCCACGCTGTTAATCGTTGCGAGGAGACGGCGATCATGAGGGGCCCTGCCTTGGCGTCAGTCGTACGACCGGTCGTCATCGTCGGCGGGCACATCCGCCCACACGGCTCGGACCGTGTCGCCGAGCTCAGCTACGGCGGCATCGAGCCTGCGTGCATGGTCGGCTTCGATGCCGACCATGGTGACGGCACTGCTCAGAAGGTTCCCGCAGGTGAAGATCCGACCGATGAGGGAGAGGATGTCGTCGGGCGACGGGGGGCGCGGGCTGCATGACGTCGGCCCCTCCTCGTCAGGATCGAGCTCCCACAAGAAGTCGACATCAGCTTCTAGTTCGTTGATGACCAAGCGCAGGAGATGGGCCGGCTCGGCGTCAAGCTCCTCGCGGCGCACGACGGTGGCGACGATCAGCTCGCAGATAGCGAGGCTCGCACGTAGCTCTCCGACAGTGGCGGGAGGATCCACGTCGACTGCAAGCGCCCCGAAGTCGACGAGACCGGTCGGGCGGTCGAGGGAGTTCAGGCTTCTCACGGATCGCGTCTCGCCGGTCGAGGCCGGGTGGCCGTCTCGAACTCCACGACGATCGATCGGTCGGATGGAACGGCCCGGAGCACCGTGCCCGCTAGCACCGTGGTCATCAATCCCATGGAGCGAGGACGTCACCCAGTAGTCGCTCCCGATGCCTCCTGCACAGGCAACCTGCCAGGCCGATGACGCCCCGTGTGTCTGGTGTTCAGACAAGGGAACGGTGGGACCCGCGCATGAAGAAGGAGTTGGACCCGGGGTAGACGAGCGAGTCAGACATGGAGTCGTCCCACTCGACGAGGTACGGAGGTCCCCCGTCCGAGCGTCGGACCTCGACGATCTGGCCGGTGTGGTCAGCGCCGTCCGCCTCTGCGCTGCACACGATGATCCTGTCTCCTACTTCTGCGTACATGGTGACCCGCCTACCCTTCGCTTGCTCATCGCCACGTTTCCTTGTTCCGCCGCCCGACGTTCCTAAGTGTCGACACGGTCAGACCGAAGGCCCCTCGAGCCGGGGGGATGGGGAGGGGGGCCTCTGGTCTGACCGATCGCCTCACCCGGCGAGCGGATGGCCCGAAGCCCGCCCGTTCGGACCATCCGCTCGCCGGGCGAAGGTGTCACTACTACTATCTAGTGGCTCAAAATACATTGTAAGAGCCGTTAGTCCTATTCATAATCATGCAAGGTCATCCGCACTTATGTCCAGGTAAAAAGCTTTTTATCGGGAGAACACCACTTGTCGTGAGGGTATACCCCAGGTGTCAAGAGGGCCTTTCATATATGCAAACATGGCCCCTGAAGAGCGCGCAAGGGGCTTCGCTCAACGTTGTTATCCACGAGGGCGATCACCTGGCGACCAGATCGCCGAGGTCGTGGACGACGACGTCGGCACCTGCAGCCCGCAGCGCCTGCTCCTGGTCACTATCGTCGGTCGACGTCGTCCGATCCACGCCCACCACCAGCGCGAACCGACCAGTCCGCCCGGCGATGACACCAGCAACGGCATCCTCGACAACAGCGGCACGAGCCGGCGTGACCGCGAGTTGGCGTGCCGCCTCGAGGTAGCTGTCCGGCGCTGGTTTTCCGGCCAGGTGCCGGCGTCGGCTGACGACACCGTCGACCACCACTTCGAAGAGATCGGTGATGCCGGCACGATGGAGCACCGCCTCGGTGTTCTCACTGGCCGAGACCACCGCAGTGCGGACTCCGTTGCCGAGCAGGATTCGAACGAAGTCGATCGATGTCTCGTACACCGACACTCCCTGGTGCTCGAGCAGTTCGAGGAAGAGGACGTTCTTCGCAGACGCGAGTCCGTAGACGGTTCGCGCATCCGGGGCATCCCCTGGGTCACCTTCGGGCAGGACCGTGCCGACGGTGGCGAGGTAGGTCCGGATACCGTCGGCTCGGGGTCGGCCATCCACGTAGCGCAGGTAGTCCTGTCCGAGGTCGAACCTCCGACGTGATCCTTCTCGTTCGAAGTACCGGTCGAACGTCTGCTGCCAAGCGGAAGCGTGCAGATCTGCGGTCCTGGTGAGCACCCCATCGAGGTCGAACAGCCACGCCTCGAGGTCATGGCCAACGTGGACCGCTGCCTCGTTCATCCGACCCATCGTCCTGGTGGTTCCACCTTCGCCCGCACACCGTGGATCGTCACGGTGATCGGTCGGTCGCATGCCACATGGACAGCATCCCGTCGGCACCGCAAGGCGATCCGTGCACGACGCCATCGGAACCGGATCCGGATCTCCTCCCATCCGTCGGGCAGGTGCGGGGCCAGGGCGAGGACTCGGTCGCCGAGGTTCGGTGCCGTCAGTCCGACGAAGCCCCTGACGACGGCGTGCCACATACCGCCGAGGTTGGCCATGTGGAGACCTTCCGCCGTCCCTCCGGTGCGGTCGCCGAGGTCGATCGATGCGGCCAGCCGGAACAGGGCAAGCGCCTCGTCCGGGCGCCCGGCACGGGCCAAGAGTGTGGCGTGGACGCCGGGGGAGAGCGAGCTTCCGTGTGCTGTGCGGGGCAGATAGTGGTCCAGGTTGGGGAGGAGGGAACCGTCCGCTACCCCGTCAGGGATGAGAAAGTGCGCCATCAACACGTCCGCCTGCTTGATGATCTGACTTCTGGAGAGACGGACGGGGCCAAGGACGACGTCCGCATTGATCGGGGGCGTGCCGATGTCGGCGATCTTCAGCGGCTCGAGGGCGTCGTATCCGGCGAACTGCTCGTAGCGACCGGACCGGGCGTCGTACTGGTCCGCTAGCGCCTCCGCCCCGGCTCGCCAGTCGGCGGCTTCCCCGCCGTCGGTGCCGATTCGATCCAGCAGTTCTGCTCCCCGGCGAAGATTCCATCGAGCCATCAAGTTGGTGAACGCGTTGTCGTCCACATCGCCGTGATACTCGTCGGGACCGCTCACGCCGTCGATGTGGGCGACCCCTTCGCGGTCGCAGCACAGCCGCGAGGCCCAGTAGCGGGCTGTCTCGAGCAGTAACGGCCGGCCCGGCCCTTCGAGGAACCCCCATCCTCCATGCCAGCACGCGTAGTTCCATGCCGACCAGGCCACGACGGAAGTGACGTGCTCCTCGAGGTCCCCGGTCGTGATGACTGTGGTGCGACCGTTGTGGTCGACCCCTGACTTCGGCGTCACGTCCTCTCCGGTGCTGGCGGACTCCCAAGGAAACCGCGCGCCGTTGTGGCCATGACGGGCAGCTCGCCGACGGGCTGGCTCCAGTCTGCGGATCCGATACTCGAGGGCGGCCCGGGCGGCCCGAGGGTCGACCGCACTGAGGACCGGAACCACGAAGGCATCCGTGTCCCAGAAGACATGGCCGGCGTATCCCGGTCCGGTGAGTCCCCGGGCGGAGATGGCCGCCTCACCGCGCCGGGTCGCCGACGAGATCAGGTGGAAGAGACTGGCGCGCACCGCCAGCGTGGCGTCGATGTCGCCGACGATCTCCACGTCGCCGTCGGACCACCGCTGACTCCACGTTGTGCGTTGGCGGGTGAGCAGTGCCGCCGGCCCCAACTGCACGGATGGCTGCAGCAGCCGCGTTGCGGCTGCGGCGGTGGGCGCAGATCGAGCGGACACGGCATAGGAGGCCAGACGCTCGATGGTGACGGGGCCGCCAGGCTGCGAGTCCGATGGGCGCCAAGTCGTGGAAGTTGCCAGCGCTACGCCGCCGCCAAGTGGAGAGGCCTGTTCGGCATGGCCGACGTGCGGCCCGGGATCGTCGAGGTCCATGTGCACCAGGACCGGGTCGACTTCAGACACGAAGACGGATGTGCCAGGGCTGTCGGCGCAGGCGAACCGGGCGGACCGGAGCCGTCCACCTGGCCCGCTGACATCGCGGATGAGGAGTCCATCGCGCAGGTCGAGAACGCGCCGACCTACGGGTAGTTCAGGGGCGATCGGAAGTGCCAACCACGTGGGCACGGGCATCGGACGCTCGCTCACAACGGACGCTGGCTCGTAGAGGCAGGACGCAGTCACAGGACGTACGGCCGGACGCGGGTCTTCCTCTCGTACGCCCCTGGTGCCGACGACTCCATCGGCCAGGCAGAACAGACTCTCTGTGATCCGGGCATCGTCAGGGTCAGGGTCAGCCACGAGGCACCATGCCGGGTCGAAGGACCGCGACGGACCCAAGGTGGAGGGCAAGTGGATGGTTGGCTCGACGCTGGTCGCCCGGCGACCGGGCACAGTGGTGACCGCTTCAGGCGCCGGCCGGCCCGGTCGGCGGGAGGTCACGTTGCAGGGGCACCGTGGTGCACGCTGCCTTGTCGGAGGCGCCGACCGGTGAGCACATCGGCACGGATGTGGACCAGCCGACTGCCGGGTTCGCCCACCCTCGGTTCTGGGAGGTGATCGGGGTGCGACGCGGGGTCCACCGCGGTGGCCAGACCCCGGACGAGGACGCTCCAGCGCCCCTCGTCTGTTGGCGCGATGTTCGGATCGTGCTGTGAGGAGTTGTCCACCTGAAACGCAATCAGTCGACCGCTCAGCTGGGCGAACAGCCCCTCGCCGACTTGCAGGACGACGTCGGAGCCGTCGATGGCGTAGTCGATGGGCAAGACCAGCGGAGCGCTATCCGTCGGTATCCCGAGGTGGCCGTGATGGTGCTGCTTGGCTCCGAGAGCCAACAGCCGTTTGCACTCGGAAGTCGGCAACATCTCAGAGCCACGCGCATCGATCCACATGAATGCATTGTCCGACGTCAGATCGACGGGGGACAGGGGACGAAGTCCCATGGAACGCCATAGTGGCAAAAAGGGCCGGGGGCGGAGTTGAGTGGCGGACCCGACTCGACGCCCCTGGCAAAAACCACTATAGGCGACGAGCGGCCTCACGCATAGGGAAAACCCTCAAATAGGGTGAAAAGACCCTAAAAGTGGATCAACTGGTCGAGTTGGTCGGCTCGATCGGAACCTCGAACGGAGCGTTCTGTGCGTGCAGGTAGGTAAGCGCTGCGGTCACCCGACGGTCGACGAAGTTCTGGTCAGGAAGGGCGAGCTTCCTGAAGATCGTCGTCACATGCTTTTCGATGCCCTTCACCGACAGGTGTAGTTCGGACGCGATGCCTCGGTTCGACAGCCCTCGAGCCATCTGCTCAAGGACGTCGATCTCCCGGACCGTCAGGTCCCTGATGGTCAGTGCGTCACGCCGGTGGACGAGCGCGTCCACGATGGACGGGTCGAGGACGCTTTGGCCGGCTCGGACTTCGCGCAAGGCCCCGACGACTGCGTCCATCCCAGGCACCCGCTCGTCGAGCAGGTAGGCCATCCGCGATGCCCCGTCTCGGAGGAGCTCGAGAGCGTGACCGTTGCCCCGATCGGAGATCACCACGATGCCCATGTCGGGATGTGCATCCCGAAGGTCTCGTGCGGCAGCGATCGTCGCCATGGTGGAGCCGATCGGGGTGCGGATGCTGATGAGCAGCGCCTCGGGGTTGACTTCGCCCACGATGCGCACGAGCTCGTCACTGTCGCGTGCCCGTCCAATGACCTCGACGTCCTCGACGTCCTTCAGGAGGCTGGCCAGTCCATCGCCGATGAGGAAGCTGTCGGTGGCAAGCACCACTGTGATCGGACCGACACCGGGTGACATCTCCAAAACTCCTATCAAATAAGGCGGGAGATCTCGGAGTTGGCCGGTCGCTACGGAGGCTGAATAGCCAGAGCAACCGCCGGACAGATCTAAGGTCTACCGCCATAGTAGAGCAACCTTCGAACACTTGGCCGCTCCAATTACAATATTGACCAATATTGACGCTGACCACGGTGTATGCCCTACGGATATATGGGTTCTCCCTCATCATCACGCGTGAATTGCACTCGACAGGTGTCGATCGAAGGGGCGAGGAATGTGCCATTGGGGGTATTCCCCCTTGCTCGGAATCGGGTTCTCCCGGTATCGACTTTGGGCGCATTCTGATTGACGTGTGGGGGCGGTCGGCTGGCCGCGATCAGGAATTGCATCACGGGGTGGCGATGCTCGGACGAAACTCGGATCCACTGGCGGCAGAAGC
>CAININ010000446.1 GCA_903849265.1 uncultured Acidimicrobiaceae bacterium | reverse complement strand
GACCGACCTGACCGGCGGGATGGTGCGGGTACCAGGCGAAGACGAAGAGCAGCCAGAGTGCCTGGAGGCGAGCCGGCAGATACCAGAGCAGCAGCGCCGGCCAGCCGAAACCCGTTAAGAACGCCACGACCAGCACTGCTGTCGTGAGCGCCCAGAACCGCAGTTGGATCAGACCGCTCTTGCGGTCGCCGTCCGCGGCCATCGAGCGTCGGATCGACGCCGGGAGCAGCCGCCGGGTGGCCGGGATGAACGCGAAGACCGGAAGCAGGGTCGACAACACGACAACAGCCAGCCACTTGCCCGGCAGGGCTGCCAGCGGGCCGTCCGTGTAGACGTCAGGATCCCGATCGGGGTCGTTGGTGAATGCGTGATGACGCATGTGTGACGAGCGGTGTGCGCCGTAAGAGAAGCCCAACGGAATCGAGCTGAGGGTTCCCACCAGGTTCTCGATCCATCGGAACTGGGGCTGGCGACCGGAGATGTTGCCGTGCACCGCCTCGTGCATCGGCATATAGAACATCGAGGCCAGCACGGTGTTGCAGAGAAACCCCAACCAGAGCGGGATGATCCCAGTCGCACCGAGCACGAGGACGGCAGTCCACGCCACGGCACAGACCCCGAAGGTCACCACGATCCGCAGTTGGAACCCTCCCCAGAACGGCTGTGCCATCGCCCGCTCGGACCGGAGGGCGCGGCGGCGTTCGTCGGTGGCGGACACGGTCGCTCGATCGGGGTGCAGCGGTGCACCAAACTCGTCGATCGACAGGTCATCGCTGGAAGCGGGCTCCGTCATGGCGTCCTGGCTACCGCCTCAGCCTGCGCGCTGTCAACCAAGGAACGCGCTGTGGAACGCCCCGTCGGACGACCCCGCCAGGGCTCGGTCAGCGATCGCCGAGACCCCGGGCATCCCACGCTCCTCCGTCGCCCACGGTGCCGCCCGGGCTGACACCCAGTGCCTGGCGGACGTCGTGGAGGTCTTCGGGGATGACCGCCTGCCAGTCCCACGATCGGTCGCTCAGGTCCGCGGTCGTGGTGGCGCCACGTGCTGCCGCCTGGGCCAGCTCGTCGGGGTCGAGCACCGAAGTCGACGGGTCGAACGGGCTGATCTTCAGGTTGTGGTGCCACTGCAGCAGTACCACCGCGAGGTAGTAGAGGCCTCCGTCGGCGCTGTTCGATGCAGTGAACATGGACACGTTCACCTCGTCGTTGTTCGACGTGCTGTACCCCGACAAGACGTGATGGAGGTCGTGATTACCGAGGACGGCCAGGGGCGGAATGCCGGGCGCTCCGGGGACCTCATATCCCGTGTGCCGATAGAAACGGAGGAGCTCGCTTCCGACGGAGCCCTCGGGCGACCCGTGCAGCAGTTCGACGTAGGCGTCGAACTCTTCGGGCGAGGTGGTGATCGGCTCCTCGAGGCGATCGATCCGGGCCGAAATCACCTCGAGCGACTCGTCGGACCGTTCGGCAAGGAATCTGCGGAAGAGGTCCGCTCCGGCGACCTCGGCGGACGACTGGGTCAGCGAGGCGATCAGTCCCGCGGCCTCCTCGTCGACGCCGAAGGCTTCCGACATCGCTTCGAGCGCCTGCTCGCCTGCTGGATCGAAGTCGTCGCGCATGAGCAGGCACAGCGTCCCGGCCACCATGGCCTCGTGGCGGGCACGCTCGTCTGGCAGCGCCGAGCACAGCTCCGACAACGCCTCGTCGGCGGATGCCCACACACCGTCGGCATCCAAGACGGTTCCCCCGATGTCGAGGTCTGTTCGGGCGCCGTCGAACGTGCGAGCCAAGGCATGCACCAGGTCGGCCGCTGGTCCCTCGAATGCCCTGCTCGCACCGCCCGTGCTGACGAACCGCATGGCGCCCAGGATCCCGTGGACTGTCTCGTCCGAGCCGGTCAGGAGAAGGGTCATCTACGCATCCTCGGTGTCGGCTCTGACCGGAGGCTCTCCCCGGCCTGCTGTTCACACCTGTCGGATGATACTGCCCTGCATGCCGGGAGCTCGCTGGTTCGTTCCCCCGCCATCTGGACACGACCCCGGGTCCGACCCGGTGACATCAGCTGCCCCGGGTGGCCTCGGCATCGAGCTGACGCCCTCTGACCATGTCGTTGACCGCCTCGCCCGGTCCGATGTGCTCGGACAGCGTCGGCGGATAGTACGAGAGGTACAGGGTCGTGCGCCCGCCCTCGCCCGTCGGAGGCGGCGAGGCATGGAGGACGTCCATCACGTGCACGGTGACGTCACCCGGCTGGGTCTCCACGGCCACCCGCGGCCATGTCTCCATCGCGTCCACGTCGATGCCGGCCGGGATCGACTGCCCGTGGGAGCCGGCGATGACCTCGAGACAGCCACGTTCGGTGGAGGCCGCCGTGATCTGGATCCCCAGCGACACGGCCGGGCAGATGACGGGGTGCCCTCCGAGGCCGCAGTCCTGGTGCCAGGGCAGGTTCGACAGCCCCCGCAACGGTCCGGGCGGCTTCATCAGAAGTGTCGGGCCATCCATCCGGTCCAGAAACGACTCGACGGGTGAGCCGAGGAGTCCCGCCAGGCGCCGCATCCGTGGATCGTCCGCTAGGTCTCCTAGGAGCGGGCTCATACGGTGGGCGTAGATGACCCGGCAGAGGACGTCCGATCCGTCGGGGCGCTCCGCCCACCAGGTGAACGGGTCGGAGCGATCCATGAGACCAGCGACACGGACCGCTTCGTCGGCGAGCTGCGCCACCTCTTCGGGGGAAAGCACCCCGGCGACGTGGAGATAGCCGGTGGTGGAAAGCCTGGACGCCAAGTAGGCGTTGTCGTCATCGAGACTGACCGTCGCTGCGAGGTCGATCGGTGCGTCCACATCGTCCACCAGCGCGACCCGTTCGGGGTCGTAGGCAGGTACGCCCAGGTACAGCGCTCGCAGGGCGCACTCCCACCGGCTCAGACGGCTGAAGCTCCCGTGTGCGATCTCGAGCTCACCAGCGAGTTGGAGCGAGATGAAGGTCCGTGTCGACGAGGCGAGGTCGGACCAGGCGATGGAGCTCATGGACACGCGGACCCAAGGATCCTCGATGGCTCCGGCCAAGACGTGCAACGTCCCGTCGAGGTACGAGTAGGTCCAGCGATCGCCATCGACCTCGAGGACCAGGGGCCCGAGGCCGGCCGCTGCCGTCGATGCCAGCACACCCCAAGGGCCATCGAGGCTCCGGCCCAGCGTGCTGGAGTGGTAGATCTTCGCATCGATCACATCTGCCCCCATCGCTCCAGTCTCCCGTGTCGATTGCTCCCCGTCGACCCGCCCGTTCGCGGTGTGCGCAAGGCCGACGATGGAGCACGCCGGCGAACACGGGCACGGGAGTACCCGCATCGGTAGGGTCGCCGTATGCCCTTCGAACCGATCGCCGACATCGACCTCTCCGACCCGGCCTTCTGGGACCTCCCCATAGCGTCCCGGGAGGGGGCGTTCGCTCGGTTGCGCGCCGCGCCGGGGCTTCCGTACTTCGACGTGCCCGCCGACGAACTGGTGCTTCCCGGGGGTGAGGCGGGCCGGGGCTACTACGCCGTCACCCGCCACAAGGATGTCCTCGAGGCCAACCGCCACGCCGAGGTGTTCCGCTCGAGTCCGAGCTCCAGCACCATCGCCGACCCGCCGCCCGGACTCAACGACGGCAACATGATCTCACTCGACAATCCGCAGCACGCCCGGCTTCGCACGATCGTCTCGAACGCCTACCACCCCACGCGGATCGCCCAGCTCGAAGCAGCCATCGATGCCGAAGCGGCGGCCCTGGTGGGCCGGGTGGCCGGTACCGGCGACTGCGACTTCGTCTCCGAGGTGGCCGCCCCGTTCCCCTTGCGCAACACCTGCCTGATGATGGGGATCCCCGAGAGCAGCCATGCCGAGGTGCTCGCCTGCGCCAACACGATCATGGTGCAGGGCAAGGACCCCGCCTACGGCGGCAGCAGCGCGGCGCCGGCCGATGCAGTCATCGGCTCGTTCCTCACCCTGGCGGGCATGATCGCCGACCTGGGCGCCTACCGGGTCGAGCATCCGTCGGACGATGTGACGACCGCCCTCGTCAACGCCGACATCGACGGGGAGCGCCTGACCACCGACGAGCTGGCTGCGTTCTTCATCCTCCTCGTCATCGGAGGGATCGAGACGACGGTCGCCGCATTGGCCCACGGCCTGGACGCTCTGACCCGCCATCCCGAGCAGAAGGCCCTGTGGCAGGCGGACCCCGATGGACTCGCAGTAACCGCCGCCAACGAGATCGTCCGCTGGGCGACACCGGCCATGTGGTTCCGCCGCACTGTCGCCGCGCCGGTCGAGCTTGGTGGGACCGAGCTCGCCAAGGGCGACAAAGTGCTGCTGTTCTACAGCTCGGCAAACCGGGACGAAGAGGCGTTCGCCGATGCCGAGGTCTTCGATGTGACGCGTTCCCCCAACCCCCACGTCGGATTCGGAGGACCCGGCGAGCACTTCTGCCTCGGGGCCCATCTGGCTCGGCGCGAGCTCGGGTCCCTCTTCCGAGAGCTCTTCCGGGTCGCTCCTGGATTCGAGGCAACCGGCGAGCCGGTTCCGGTCCGTTCGTCGTTCTACAACGGGATCCGCAGTCTGCCCTGCCGGCTCGGCTGACAGGCACCAACGGGCTTGCAACCGCCCGTTGCGGGGATCGCACGTTCGCGGTCCGTTAACCCATATGCTCCCTTCTGTACACCTCGGTGACGAAAACAGTCACTGAACGTCGGGGCCTAGGAGCACGGTTGTTGATCGAAGTTAGTGACAGGCTGCTGGTGACCGAGCTGCAGGTGGCCGTCGACTCGGCCTCCGAGTCGAGCCACGTATGCCGCGTTCTTGCCGTGTGGGGACCCGACGACTCTCCCTCGTATCTGGTGCTTCGCTACGACACCGGGGACGAAGAGCTCCTCGTCCCCAACCCGAGCCTTGCCATCCGCGTCCTCACCAGCGCCCCGGCCTCGGCCCACTGACTCCTTCGACCTCAGGCTTCAAGCCAGACCTGGTTGGCCGACCGGTCGGCCCGAAGCAGACCGGCAGCCTCCAGGTGTCGACAGACGGCACCGGCAGTAGTCAGAGGAACCGGGCGGTTGCGCTCCCCTAGGAATTGGCGGACCGTTCCATCGGGGGCGAGCTCCAGGCAGTAGGT
>CAININ010000445.1 GCA_903849265.1 uncultured Acidimicrobiaceae bacterium | reverse complement strand
CGGGCCGAGGCCTCGGTGCGCAGCGTCAGGCGCTTGGATGTCCGAGCGATGGCCATGGGCACGAAGTACGCCGCTTCCAGCAGCACCCGGGTGGTGCCGGGGCCGATTTCTGAACTCGCTCCGCCCATGATGCCGCCGATACCAACCGGGGCACCGGTGGCATCGCAGATCAAGCAGTCCTGACCGGTGTCGCCCAGCCCGGGACCGGGCCGGCCCAAGGTGCGCTCTACGTCGTCGAGGGTCTTGACCGTCTCCCCCGCTGCTGCTCGACGGACAAGGAGGCCGCCGCCGCCCAGGTTGTCGAGGTCGTAGGGGTGGGTGGGCTGGCCGAGCTCCAACATGACGTAGTTGGACGCATCGACCACGTTGTTGATGGGCCGCATGCCGGCAGCCACCAGGCGACGAGCGATCCACTCCGGCGAATCGGTCACCTGCACGCCGGTCAGCACCCGGGCGGTAAAGCGAGGGCACAGCTCCAGGTCGTCGACCTGCACGGTGGTCAACGTGTCAACAGCCGCACCGACAGCCAGGACGGGCGTGGCGTTGGCCTGCCCCTCCCCCGCTGTTCCGCTGCCGACACCTGCCACCAGGTCGCCGGTGGTGGGCACGGTGAACTCGAGGCCCATGCGCGCCGCCAGGTCGCGGGCTACCCCGGCCATGCACCACGCATCTGGCCGGTTGGCCTCGACAGCCACGTCGAACACCACGTCGGGCGCAATGCCGAGCACGTCGGTCAACATCGCCCCAGGCACCGCACCGGCCCGGTCGTTCAGGATGAGGATGCCGTCGTGGTCCTCGGACAGCTCGAGTTCGCGGCCCGAGCACAGCATCCCGTTCGACACCATGCCCTTCATCTTCCGCGTGCCGATGGCAAACCCGCCCGGCAACACGGCCCCGACCGGAGCCAAGGCCACCAGGTCCCCCATGGCGAAGTTCTTGGCCCCGCAGGCCACTTCGACCGTGTTGGTGCCGTCAGTCACCACCACTCGGCGGATCTTGTCGGCCCCCTCGATGGCGGTGATCTCTTCGATGCGGGCCACCACGACGTCGACCAGGCCTTCGCCCAGGTGTTCGATGCCCTCGACCACCAGGCCGAGATCGTCGAGTGCCGCGGCGATGGCCGCGGCGTCACCCTCGAAGGGTGCGAAGTCTCGTAGCCAGGAAAGGGGAACGCGCAACTCAGTACCTCTCGGGTGAGCGCCTCAGAACTGGCGCAAGAAACGGATGTCGTTTTCGATCAGGGCCCGCATGTCGGCGATCTGGTGGCGCATCTGCGCACACCGGTCGATGCCGAACCCGAAGGCGAACCCGGTCCACTCGTCGCTGTCGATGCCGACCGAAGCGAACACGGCCGGGTCGACCATGCCGCACCCACCCAATTCGATCCATCCGGTCTGCGAGCACGTCCGGCAGCCCTCGCCCTTGCAGATGGCACAGGTGACTTCGAACTCGGCCGACGGCTCGGTAAAGGGGAAGTAGGCCGGGCGCAGGCGCGAGTGGATGTCCGGGCCGAAGTAGGCGCTGGTGAACGTCTCGATGGTGCCGGCCAGGTCAGCGAAGGTGATCCCCCGATCCACCACCAGGCCCTCGATCTGATGGAAGACGGCCAGGTGGCGGGCGTCCGGGGTATCTCGGCGGTAGCAGCGGCCGGGCATGACCGAGTGGATCGGCAGGGTGCCTTCGAGCACGGCCCGCTCCATCAGGTGGATCTGCACCGGTGAGGTATGGGTGCGCAGCAGCGTGGTCTCGGGCTCACCGAGGTCGAGGTAGAAGGTGTCCCACATGCCGCGGGCCGGGTGGGCCGGGGGGATGTTGAGGGCACCGAAGTTGAACCAGTCAGTTTCGATCTCGGGCCCCTCGGCCACATCGAACCCCATCCCGATGAACACATCTTCAAGGGCGTCTCGGGTCTGGGACACCAGGTGGAGATGGCCGCGTTGGTCGGGGCCAGCAACTGAGCCGGGCACGTACTCGGTCAGGTCGAGGCGCGAGGCGGCCATCTCGGCCGACAGCTCGGTGAAGCGGATCTCGGTGCGCTTGGATTCGAGGAGCTCTTCGACCGTGGTGCGAGCTTCGTGGAGCTGACGGCCCAGCTCCTTCTTGGACTCGGGATCCATGGAGCCGAGCGCACGTGACGCTTCGGAGAGGGGCGACTTCTTTCCGGACACGGTGGCGGCCACGTGGCGGATGGCTTCGGTGGTGTCGGCCGCCTCGATGGCAGAACGGGCGTCGGCCACCAGGCCAGCAATATCGGACATCGCCGTCATGCCGGCACGCCACCCTGGTCCGGCCCGTCGGGCACCTGGTTCATGGGCGACATCGTAGAACGAGCCGAAGCGGTCCCCGGCGTTGTTGCATCCGGCCCACCAGCCTGCCCACCAGCCTGCCCACCAGCCTGCCCACTAGCCCGCCCACTAGCCCGCCCACCAGCCTGCCCGCCAGGCCGTCCGCCTGTCCGGCGCTGACGGAGTGCTTCGAAGCAGAGCACGGCGGCTGACACGCCTACGTTGAGGGACTCGGCCCTGCCGGCCATCGGGATGGTGACTCCGGCATCCAGTGCGCCGGTCAGCGCCTCGTCGAGCCCGGCGGCCTCGTTGCCGAGCACCAGGGCGACGGGCCGGTTCCAGTCGAACTCGGTGTAGTCGATGCCGTCACGCACCACGGTGGCCACCGTCGTGAACCCCCGGGACGTCAAGGCCTCGAGGGTCGCGGTCGTCGTGCCGCCCTCGATGACGGGCACGTGGAACAACGACCCGGCTGTCGACCGGACGGTCTTGGGGTTGGTCGGGTCGACCGTGCCGTCACAGCAGATCACGGCGTCCACCCCGGCGGCGTCCGCCGTACGGATCACCGTCCCGAGGTTGCCCGGGTCGCGCACGTCCACGCACACCACAACCAGCGTGGCGCCGTCCAGCCGGTCGAACCCGGCCGGAGCGTAGGAGACGACGGCCAACAGCGGCTGGGGGGTCACCGTGGAGGCAATCCGCTCCATGACCCCGGGGGCCAGGTCGAAGACCCGTCCCCCGCCGTCCAGAACCCGGGTGGTCACGTCGACCACCGACGGGTTGTCCGCCCCCTCGGGGGCGACGTAGACGGCCTCGATGTCCGCCCCGGCGGCGATCGCCACCGACAGCAACTCGGCTCCCTCGACCACCACCACCTGCTCGGCGCTGCGGGCGCCGCGCTTACGCAGGAGCTGGCGCAGCCACCGCACCCGTTGATGGGTGAAGGGCAGTCCTGACTGGGTCAGGAACCGGCCTCGGCACTCGAGGTGGCTTCGACGGCCGGCGCGGTGGCCAGTGCATCCTTGGCCACCTGGACCAGGGCAGCGAACGCCTCGGGTGCGGTCACAGCCAGGTCGGCGAGGACCTTGCGGTCCACCACGACGTCGGCACGATGCAGGCCGGCGATGAGCCGGCTGTAGCTCATGCCGTTGAGGCGGGCTGCCGCGTTGATCCGCTGGATCCACAGCTGGCGGAAGTCGCCCTTGCGCGCCCGCCGGTCACGGTAGGCGTACTGCATCGAGTGCATGACCTGCTCGTTGGCGGCACGGAAGGAACGGCTCTTGTTGCCGTAGTAGCCCTGTGCCTGCTCGAGAATGGCGCGGTGGTGCTTCTTGGCGTGTACTGCGCCTTTGACTCGGGCCATGGGTAACTCCTTTGTGTGATGGGCCCCCGTGCAGGGGGCCGATTGCGTGTCGTGTGGGTCCCGTGCCGGACAGACCGTGACGGTCAGCTGGTGGCGACGGTGGTGCGGTGCAGTGCAGCGTGGGCGGAAGGACCGCCGTGACTACAGGCCGAGCATCCTCTTGACCTGCTTGAGGTCGCCGGGAGCGAAGTCGGTCTCACGGCCGAGGCGACGCTTGCGGTCGGCCGACTTGTGCTCGAGGAGGTGCGACTTGAATGCCTTGCGGCGACGCAGTCGACCTGATCCGGTCACCTTGATGCGCTTCTTGGCGCCGCTGTCCGTCTTCATCTTGGGCATCTGGTCTATCCCTCTCCTTCACTCGACTCTTCGACCGGGGACGGGTCCCCGACCGTGGCGGCTGGTGCCGCCTCCGGTGCTTTCGGCGCCTCGGCCACTTCGGCCTCTGTCTCCTCGACTGCCGGTGCGGGCACTTCGCCCGCCGGTGCTTCCGGTGCTTCGACTGCAACTGCTTCTGGTGCAGCTGCATCTGCAGCTACTTCTGCAACCGCCTCGGGTGCTGCATCCGATGTGGGTGCGGTCCCCGCCTTGGCTGCCTCTGCTTGTTCCACGATCGCTCGGGCGTGCTCTTCGGCAGCCGACACAGCTTTTCCGCTGGACGGCTTGGCCGATCCTGCCGGCTTGCCCTTCTTTTCCGGTGCGAGCACCATCACCATGTTCCTGCCGTCGAGCCTCGGGATGGACTCGGACTTGCCGAGGCCGTCCATCTGGTCGGCGATGCGGTCGAGGATCTTCTTGCCCAATTCGGGGTGGAAGACCTCACGGCCGCGGAACATGATCGTGATCTTGACCTTGTGGCCCTCTTCGAGGAACTTGGCCACCTGGCGGGTCTTGGTGTCGAAGTCGCCGGGCCCGATCTTGGGCCGGTACTTCATCTCCTTGATCCCTACGTGGACGGCCTTGCGCTTGGACTCCTTGGCCCGCTGTGCCTCATCGAACTTGTGCTTTCCGAAGTCCATGATGCGACAGACCGGGGGGTTGGCCCCGGGGGCCACCTCGACCAGGTCGAGGTCGAGATCACGAGCGATAGCCAGTGCCTCGGGTAGGAGCTTGATGCCGAGCTGTTCCCCGTCAGGGTCGACCAGTCGCACCTCACGGGCGCGAATGCGGTCATTGATGCGAGGATCGGTGGTGGTGGGTGTTGCTATTCGACTTCGCTCCCTATCTCATGGCCACGGAGATCCGTGGCCGACGATGAAGGAGCGGCGCTAGCACCGGGGCGACCGACATCTATCGGCTTCCGGTCCCATTGACCCGTCGCACGAACGTTCCGCCGAAGCGGGCCGTAGTGGCCGGGTGGGGGATTCGCATCGCGAAGCCCCGCTTCCTCGTCTGTCAGTTGCTTTAGGCTACCAGCCGTGAGCTCACTGTGGACACCTGAAGGCGAACGACCGGTGGAGAAGGCTTCCGCCCCGACTGGCGGGACTCCCGCCGGATCGCCCCCCGACCCATTCGACGACCCTTCCGGGGACATCGACGACGATGCCCTGGCGGCCCAGGTCGAGGCCATGCGGGCCGAGCTGGCCGAGGCCCCGGTCGATGTGGTGGTAGCCAATCACTGCTATGCCCTGTTCGAGTTGGCGGCGCTGCATCTGTCCCAGCAGCCGCCCCACCTGTTCGAGTCCAGGCTGGCCATCGACGCCCTGGGCTGCCTGGTCGACGGACTGGAGGGACGCCTGGGCGAGGGCGAGTCGGTCCTGAAGGAGGGCCGCGCCAGCCTGCAGCTGGCCTGGGTGCAGATCGACGGAGCCCAGCGGGCCGGTGCCCAGATCGACTCGATCGTCGGGTTCGCCCCCGCCAATGACGAGGACTTCATCGATGACGGCACCATCGACGACAACACGGCGCCCGACGACGGCGGGTGACCGGACCATCTGACATGGCCGCATTGCCCGCCCCGGATCAAGGGGGTGGCGGCATAGACGCCTCGCGGGTCCGGAGCTTCATCGGGCTGTCGGTGGGCCTCGTCGGCCCTCGGGCCAACCTGGCTGTCTCCGGGGTCCTGATCACCCTGTTCGTCCAGCAGCGCGCCTCGGGGGCCCTGGCCGTCACCTTCGCCCTGACTGCCAACCGGCTGCTCAGCTGGATCACCTACCCGGTGGCCGGGCGCCTGAGCGACCGGACCAAGTCGCGGGTCGGACGGCGGACCCCGTACATGGCCGCCAGCCTCATCATCATGGGCCTGGCCACCTGGATGTTCACCGTGGTCAGCGGCTACTGGGCGCTCGTGCTGTTCATCGTCATCGCCCGCCAGGCCGCGGCGGTCTTCACCCTCACCAACGTGGCCGTGGTGCCCGAGGTGTTCGGGCGCAGCCGCTGGCTGAAGGCGCTGCTGCTCACCACCGTGCTCGGCACACTGGCGAGCTGGACCATCAAGGGGACGGTGATCGCTACCTGGAAGCAGTCCGACCCGTCGACGTGGAACCTGCCGTTCCAGGTGGCTGCCGTGATCCTGGTGCTCACCGGTCTGACCGTCCTGTTGCTGGTCCGCGAGGCACCCTCGGCTGCCGCCGGGGCCGAGGCCGACCGCACAAAGCGGGCCCGCCCCGCCCGCGACGAACTTCGGGACATCCTGGCGGGCCCCAACGCCAAGGTCTTGGTGGCCGGGTCGCTGCTCTTCTGGGCCGGTACCGGTTCCACTGCCTATGTGGCCATCCTCTTCTTCCAGCGGGTGCTCCATGCCGGTGCCAGCGCCCAGACCATCGCTGGCCTGGCTACCGGGCTCCCCGTGTTCTTCATCGGCATCGCACTCGGGGTGCCGCTCAGCCGGTTCCTCACGCCGATGCAGCTGGCCATCGGCGCACCCCTGATCGGAGCCGTGCTGGCCGGGGTGCAGTACTTCGACACCCACATCTGGCAGGCCGTCGTGCTCAGTTACATCGGCGCGCCGTTCGTCGGCGCCTACCTCATTGTCATGGCCCCGCTGCTGTTGCAACTACTTCCGCGGGCCGGAGGTCTGGGCGAACGGCTCGGCGTGCTCCTCTCCCCCTTCAACCTGGTCAGCGTGCTGCTCGCCTATATCGCCGCAGTAACAGTGGACGCCACCGGGAACTACCGGTTGATCTGGCTGTTCCCGGCCGTGACCGGGCTGGCCCACGCTGCAATCAACACCAGGCTCAAGTACCCGGCCAAGAAGGCCACCAGCCCCGACATGGTCAAGCGGCTGTGGGAGTGGTCCATCATCCAGGCCGAGGCGATGGCTGAAACCGGGATCGTCACCGGACTGCTGGCCGCTCCCCTGCTAGGCGTAGTGACCGAAGAGGATGCAGACAGCGCCGTGGTGGTGGACATGGCCCGCAACATCCTGGGCAATCCCTATGCGGTCGACGACGAGGACGATGCCCCGTCAGACCCTGCGGCCCTCGAGGCCGGTGCGGCTCAGGAACCGTTGCCCGGTGATTCTCTGCGGGTGACCGGCGTCGACCACGTCGGCGGGGGCCCGGTCGGTGAGACCGAGAACGGCGACCAGAAGTTGGGCCGAGGAGAAGACGAATCGGTGTCTTCGGCATCTTCGGACTCGGCATCTTCGGACTCGGCATCTTCAGATCCGGCGTCCACCGGGACCCAGCCGAGCGGCGCCGACGGTGCCTGGACCACGCCTGCCGGCGGCACCGCCGGGGTGCCCGCGACCGGAGTGGCCGAGGCATCGGACTCCCACGAGGACGCCGCCGAGTCCCGCCCTACGGGCCAGCCCTCCACTGCGTCGACTGGTTCGACTGGTTCGACTGGTGCTGCTGCCGGTGCGGCCGATACGACAGAAGGCGAAGGGCGTGGTGGCTCGGGTGCGGGTGCCGACACCACCACGGGCATCGATGGCGACGGCTCGGTCACCGGGGTCGCAGGCACGTAGACGTCGGGGCGCTGGCTGTGCGCTCCCGGTCGATGCTCGCCATCGAGGGCAGCACCGGGGCTGCTCACCAATGGCCGCACCGAACGGGCTTCGAGGCGCCCGAGCCGGGCCGGGCCGATGCGGACGGCCACGACGGTTCCGACCTCGATCTGGCGCGAGCCGTCGGTGATGGCCGTGCAATGGAACGGCACGGTGCGCTCGCCGCACCCGACGGTTCCGATGCCCCTCGGCTCGTCGAACTCGAGGATCGTCCCGATGAGCGTGGTGTGCCCCACCGGGATGAGGTCGTTCTTGCCGCCAGTCGACGCCATGGTCATCGCGCCTCCTTCAGTGGATGATCTTGGAGAGGGCGAGCTCGATGATGTCGGTCGCTCCCCTGTCGCGCAGTGCCGGGATCAGGACGTTGATCTCCGACTTGGGCACAACCGTCTCGACGGCGAACCCTCCCCCGCCGAACAGCTCGGACACCGTGGGCGAGCGCAACGACGGCAGCATCTCGATGACGCCGTCCAACTGATCGGCCGCCACATTGAGTTTGACCAGCACCTTGCCTCGGGCTTCCAGCGATCCTTGCAAGAGGGTGAGGAGCTGCTGCATGGCATGGCGCTTGGCCGGGTCGGCAGCTGCCGCCGGGTTGGCGATGAGCTCGGTGTGAGACACGAGCAGCGTCTCCACGATCTTCAGCCCAGCGGCCCGCAGCGCTCGGCCGGTCTCGGTGATCTCGACAACGCAGTCCGCGATGTCGGGCACCTTGGCCTCGGTGGCGCCGTAGGAGAGGCTGACATCAGCCCGCACGCCGTGCTCCTCCAAGTACCGGCGGGTGAGCTCGGGGTACTCGGTCGACACCCGCAGGGGCCGACCCGCACCTGCGGCCGATTCGGCCAGGTCTGCGACCGAGGTGACCGGCGAGTCGGCCGGCACAGCCAGGACCACCCGGATCGGGTTGGACGTAGCCTTCGAGTACTGCAGCGTCCCGAGCGACACCACGTCGCTGCCCCGCTCCTCGATCCAGTCCCGTCCCGTGATCCCGATGTCGAACAGTCCGTCGGCCACGTACAACGGGATCTCTTGGGGCCGAAGGATCCGGACCTCGTCGATGCGAGGGTCGTCGATAGAGGCGCGGTAGTCCACACTCGATGACCGGCTCACCCCCAGGTCGGCGTCGGAAAACAGATCGAACGTGGCCTTTTCCAGCGAGCCCTTGGGCAGAACCATGCGGAGCATGTTCAGCGCCCCCCGACGGTGAATCCGACGCGCGAGCCGACGGCCAGCCCTTCGATCCCTCGAAGCACGGCCACCGTGTGCAGTGCGGTGCGAGCCAGTTCGGCACCCTTGTTGGTCTCATCGGGAAGCGAACGCACCAGCGCCTGCTCGACGGTGTCGGTGGTCAGCACGCCGAAGACGACCGGCAGACCAGAGTCGAGCTGGACCCGCTGCAGCCCCGATGCACACTCGCCGGCGACGAAGTCGTAGTGCCCCGTGTCTCCCCGGATGACCGCCCCGAGGGCGACCACGGCGTCTACCCGCCCGGATGCAGCCATACCCCGAGCCACGAGCGGCAGCTCGAACGCTCCCGGCACCCAGGCGACGATGGTGGAGCCGAGGTCACATCCGGCGTCCTCGAGCTCGTCGAGGGCGGCGGTCAGCATGCGGTCGGTGATCCCGCCGTTGAACTCGGCGCAGGCGAAGCCCACGCGAAACGAACGCGCCGAGTCGGGGGCGAGTTCCACGGGATCGAGGGACGATCCGACACGGTCGCCAGCGCGGGCCTTGGCGTCGTCGGGAAGCGAGGTCAGATCAGAGGACGTCATCGAGACCTTCGAGCAGGTGGCCCATTCGCTCGCGCTTGGTGCGGAGGTACTCGATGTTTTCCGCCGTGGTGACCGGCTGGATGTTGACCCGCTCCACGATGTTGAGCCCGAACCCTTCGAGCCCTCCGTACTTGGTGGGGTTGTTGGTCATGAGGCGCATGTCGGTCACTCCTAGGTCGACCAGGATCTGGGCGCCGATGCCGTACTCGCGCGAGTCGGCGGGCAGGCCGAGCTCGAGGTTGGCGTCGACCGTGTCGAACCCCTCCTCTTGCAGGCTGTAGGCACGGAGCTTGTGCGCCAGCCCGATGCCCCGGCCCTCGTGGCCGCGCAGGTAGACCAGCACGCCGCTGCCGTTGTCGTTGATGGCAGACATGGCCCCGTGGAGCTGCGTGCCGCAGTCGCACCGACGGGAAGCGAAGACGTCGCCGGTCAGGCACTCGCTGTGCACCCGCACCAGCGTGTCCGGCTGACCCTGGATTTCGCCCTTGACCAATGCCACGTGATGCTCACCGTCGAGCACCGACTCATAGGCGTAGGCGGTAAATTCACCGAAGTCCGTGGGGATGCGGGCATCGGCGATCCGCCGGACGAGCTTGTCCTTGCGCCTCCGATACCGGATCAGGTCGGCGATGGAGATGAGGTGCAGCCCGTGCTTCTTGGAGAAGGCCTCGAGCTCGGGCAGGCGGGCCATGGTGGACTTGTCCTCGCTCACCACCTCGCACAGCACCCCGGCCGGGAACCGGCCGGCGGCACGCGCCAGATCGATCGCAGCCTCAGTATGGCCAGCCCGCTTCAGCACGCCACCCGGGCGGTACTTCAAGGGGAAGATGTGACCGGGCCGGTTCAGGTCGGTCGGCAGGGTGTGGGGATCGGCCAACGCCTTGATGGTGGCCGAGCGGTCCGACGCCGAGATCCCGGTCGTTGTGTCGTGGCGGTAGTCGACGCTGACGGTGAACGCAGTGCGCTGGACCTCGGTGTTGGCCGAGACCATCATCGCCAAGTCGAGCTGCTCCACCCGCTCTGGGGTCAGCGGCACGCAGATCAGTCCCGAAGTGTGGGCCAGGAAGAAGGCGATCTTCTCCGGCGTCACGGCATCGGCCGCCATGATCAGATCGCCTTCGTTTTCGCGGTCTTCGTCGTCGACGACCACCACGATCTCTCCACGTCCGACGGCCTCGATTGCATCCTCGACTGCTGAAAAGGGCATCGAACCCGTGTCTCCCTTATATCGTCCGGTACTGCCTCGAACTACGTCTGCGAACTGCTGTTTCGAACTGATCCTGCAACACTGTGTTGTGCATCCCCCTGGCGAACTGTGGTGCGGGCGTGCTCCTGCTCGCTTCCAGTCAGAGGTCAACCGGGCGGGGTAGCCGGAGCCAACTCAACCCGTAGATCGCCCCCCAGGCTAGTCACCGAGCGGACCTCCCCACGCCACAGGTCACCGATGGTGGCAGCCCCGGGCCCGGCGAACAGCGGACGGGCGTCGTCGCCCCCGAACAGGGCCGGTGCCAGATAGAGGATGTAGCGGTCGACCAGACCCCGGACATGGAAGTCGTGAGCCACCCCGGCCCCGCCCTCCACCAAGATCTGCACCATCCCGAGCGCGCCGAGCTCGTCGAGCACGTCTTCGAGGTCCCCGGTCCGCTCCAATGCCGGGGAGACGGCCGCCCCGGCGGGGGCGGCACCGAGCACCACCCGGACGGGCTGCTCGTCGGGGCCTCGGTAGTGGGTGTCGCCTTCGGGGAGCCGGACGGTCAGTGCCGGATCGTCTGCTCGGACCGTGCCCGCACCGACCACCACGGCATCGCTCACTGCCCGAAGCCGGTGCGCATCCAGTCGAGCTACGTCGCCGGTGATCCACCGGCTGGTGCCGTCAGGAGCAGCAATTCGACCGTCCAGGGTGGCGGCCAGCTTGAGCACGACGAAAGGCCGGCCAGTACGGCGATGCACCAGGTACGGTGCCAACTGATCGGCCACGACGTCGCCGGCCACGCCCACTTCGACCAAGATCCCTGCGGCCCGCAGCGCGGCGATGCCCCGGCCATCCACCTGAGGGTCGGGATCGGCGATCGCGATGACCACACGGGCCACCCCTGACGCAATCACGGCATCGGTGCACGGGGGCGTGCGACCGTGGTGCGAACACGGCTCCAACGTCACATACAGCGTGCCGCCCCGCGCCCGATCGCCTGCTGCAGCCAGGGCTGCCACCTCAGCGTGCGGACCCCCAGGTGGGGCGGTGGCACCGGTGAACCATGCGGTCGGGGCACCCTCGACGTGCAGCGGCACGAGGACCGCACCGACCCACGGGTTAGGCGAGGTGCGACCGTGGACGAGGCCAGCCGCTTCGATGGCACGGTGCATCCACGTGACGTCGGCGTCCGATTGTGGGTTCGCTCCCGGGCCGTTGGTGGAGTCGGAAGTCAGGACGGCGCTCCGGCCTGAACGGCTGCGGCTTCGGCTTCGGCTTCGGCTGCGGCCAAGATCCCCTCCAAGGCGGCCAGCGGGTCGTCCCGGTTGAACACCGCCGACCCGGCCACGAACACGTTGGCCCCGGCCTGGACGACCTCGACCACGGTCTGTTCGTCGATGCCGCCATCCACCTCGACGTCCAGCGTCAGGCCGGCGGCATCGGCTGCGGCCCGTACCTGGGCGATCTTGGGCAGGACCTCCGCCATGAACGACTGCCCGCCGAACCCGGGGAACACGGTCATGCACAGCACCAGGTCGACCTGGTCCAAGAAGGGCTCGAGCGCCTCGAAGGGAGTGTCCGGGTTGGCGGCGATGCCCGCCCGCAGGCCCAGCGAGCGCATCTGGGCGATGAGGGCTGCGGTCTCCCCCACCTCCACGTGCACGGTGCACCCATCCGCACCGGCGTCTCGGAACGGCTCGAGGTACTTGCCCGGATCGGTGATCATCAGATGCGTGTCGAAGTAGAGGCTGCTGTGCTTGCGCAGCGATGCCACCACTGGCGGGCCGATCGTCAGATTGGGCACGAAGTGGCCGTCCATGACGTCGACGTGGAGCCAGTCCGTGCCCGGTGTCACCCCGGCCACCGCGTCACCGAGATTCGTGAAGTCAGCGGAGAGGATCGAAGGGGCCACCCGCATGCGGGCGACCTGAGCAGGGGTGTGGTCGGACATCGCAACCGAGCCTACCGGCGGGCCCTCGCCAGGCCGGACCATGACAGAACCGGCCCAGTCGGGGCTAACGGCCCTAGTCGAACCGTGAACAGGTACCTACTGTCGAATTCGAACAGAGGCACGAGGCGGAATCGTGCCCACGACCGGAGGTGGACCACCATGGCAACGGATGCGATCCGACATGTGCGAGTTCGACGGGCGCTTGTGATCCCTGTCCTCGCCGTGGGTGCGCTGCTTGCCAGCTGTGGCAGTTCGTCCTCTTCGTCCAACACCACTTCCACCACCGGTGCTCCGACGACAGGTTCTGGCTCCACCTCGTCTGGAGGCAGTTCGAGCGAACTGCAGACCTTCGGCGGGACGATCAAGGCAGCCAAGTCCGCCACGTTCAAGGCTGTCTACACCTCCACCTCGTCAGGAAGCGGACCCCAGACCATCACCTTGGCGCAGGCACCGCCGAAGCAGTCCTTCTCCACGACCGACAGCTCCGGAAGCACCAGCACCCTGCTGAACACGGGGACGGGGACCTATGTGTGCGACTCGAGTTCGAGTGCGCCGCCCACCTGCACGTCGATGACCGGAATGGGTGGCGCCGGCGCACTGTCGTCGATCATCAGCGTCTATAACGGCACCTCTGCACTGACGGCGATCCAGGGTTGGCAGTCCATCGCGGCCGCACACCTCACGGGCGTGTCGCTGACCTTCACGAAGGACACCATCGCCGGGCAGGCGGTCCGATGCGCCAACTGGAAGTACCAGGGGTCCTCCACCACCTACTGCGTGACAGACAGTGGCGTCCTGGCCAAGGTATCGACTTCCGGCGGGCCCACCTCGTCGAGTAGCTCGGGCTTCGAATTGACCAGCTTCACCACCTCGCCCCCGGCGAGCGACTTCGAGCTTCCTGCGGGGGCCACAGTCGTGACGATCCCGAACGTGCCGTAAGCGGCAGGTCGGCGACGGTTGCCTCGCCCGACATGGCGTCGTCGGTCGGCTTCCGGGGCGGTCAGGTGCCGAGACGGTCGTCCGCACCGGGTCGCACCCCGTTCAGCCAGGCAGAAGCGTCCATGGGCCGCTTGCCTTCGGGCTGGACCGTCACCAGGGTGAGTCGGGACCCGCCACCGGCTCCGGCGATGGCCCCCCGTAGTTCGCCCGGACCGAGCGGAGCACCGTCATCAGCAGTGTCCCCTTCCGCTCCCCCGGCGTCTGCCGGCCCTGCAGCGAGCACCCCCACCCGCTTGCCACGAAACGTCGTCCACGCCCGCCCGATCCGCACGACACGTCGGAGCCGAACAGCCGACTCGCTCCAGTCGAGTTCGAGTTCGCCCGAATGGATCTTCTCGGCATACGTGGCGTTGCCGGCCTGATCGCGAGGCACAGGCAGCCCAGCACGGCCGCCCGCCAGGTGCTCTTCCAGCATCCGGCATCCGATGTCGACCAGCCGAGCTCGCAGCTCCTCGGCAGTCTCCTCGGGGTCGATCTCCGTCGCTACCTCGGCGTATACCGGTCCGGTGTCGAGGCCGGCTTCGACGGCCATCAGACAGACACCTGTCTCACCGTCCCCTTCGAGCAGCGCTCGCTCCACCGGGGCAGCCCCTCGCCACCGGGGAAGAAGAGAGAAGTGCAGGTTCACCATGGGCAGCTGCTCCAACACGGCGACAGGCACGATCCGGCCGTAGGCCACCACCACGCCCAGTTCGGCACCGACCG
Organism: uncultured Acidimicrobiaceae bacterium; assembly: GCA_903849265.1. Taxonomy (GTDB): domain Bacteria; phylum Actinomycetota; class Acidimicrobiia; order Acidimicrobiales; family RAAP-2; genus Bog-756. The sequence goes on along the minus strand of CAININ010000445.1, from coordinate 7,258 downwards.
TGGTGGCCTCGGCCAGGTCATCAGTCACGGCTAAGCCAAGTTCGAGAGCCGCCGCTTTGACCGGGCTCGGGACCAAGGCGCCACCTCGGCCACGTCGCTTGTCAGGCCGCGACACCACGAGGGCGATGTCGTGGCCGGCGGCAACCAGAGTGCGCAAGGGCGGCACGGCGGCGTCCGGGGTTCCGAGATAGACGAGGCGAGCCATTCAGCCGACGCTACAGGTCCCGGCTTGGCGCACCGGCGTGGCGGCAGTCCCGGTCTATGTCGGACGGTCGATGCCGGACATTCGGACCGATCCGGTGGACCGGTCAGATAGACCGGTCAGATAGACCGGTCAGACGGCGCGGTCCGTGCCGGCCGACACCAGCTTGGCCTCCAAGGCCGAGGTGTCGAGGCCCATGGCCCGATCGCGGAGGATCTTGAGCGCTTGCTTGCGCATGTCGTCATCGAGGCGCTCGACCATGAGTACGCCGTTCAGATGGTCCACCTCGTGCTGGAACATCCGCCCCATGAAGTCGTCGGCCTCGATGGTCAGCTCGTTGCCGTCGAGGTCGAACCCCTTCAACAGGATCACCTCGGGACGCAAGATGCCGATACGCAGGCCAGGGATCGACAAGCAGGCCTCGTCGTGCCACAGCTCACCGGAGGACTCGACGATCTCGGGATTGATGATCGCCTGGGGCCCGTCATCGAGCTCGTAGACGAACAGGCGCCGCTGGACACCGACCTGCGGTGCGGCCAGACCAGCCCCGACGGCCTCGTGCATCGTCTCGACCATGTCATCGACGAGCTTCACCAGGGCACCGTCGACGTTCTCGATCGGCTTGGCGACCTGACGCAGCACTGGGTCGCCGTAGGTGCGGACCGCGTAGGTGGACATGTGCTCATTCTACGGCACGCAGCGCGCCCTTCGACCCATGGTTCGGACAGCCACTGGACCAGCCGCCCATCGACTCGGTGGCCATCTGGACCAACCGGACCAAGCACCTGTCGGCTCAGGCGTTCGTCGGGTCGACCTCCACGCGCAGGCGACCAGGTGGCCTGGCCACCGCAGCCAACCCGTCGGCCAGGCCGGCGGAATCGTCGGCCCGGACCAGGAACCGGTCGGCATCGAGGCCCGACACCTCGAGGCCCACGAGCGCCCGAAGCCCCTCGGCGTAGGTGGCAGCACCAGCGCCCTTCAGCATCGCCAGTGCCCCGAACGGGGGCAGGCCGAGCTGTCGACGAACGGGCAGTTCGGCCGCAGTCAGCAAGCCGGGGTCGGCATGTGCGGCAGCGGCCAGGGCTTCATGCCCGGGGATCCTGGTCTGGACGAGCACCCGTCCCCCGCCCGACCGGGTGCCGACCACCCGGGCCGCTCGTGCCAACAGGGCCAACGCTTCCTCGCCAGCCCCGAACCGGGGGGCGAGCAGGTGCTGGTCGAAGTCGAGGAAGACGACCAGCCCGGCGTGGTCCACCCGATGAAGTGCGGCCTCGGTACCCACCACCAGCGGCGCACGTTCGATCTCCTCGGAGCGGACCGACTCCGCCGTCAGCTCGACGGCCGGTTTGCCGAGCAGGGCGGCCAGCTCCTCGGTGGCGCGCGACACACCGATGCGCAACGACTTCAGCTTCGCCGAGTCGCACACCGCGCAGACCGCAGGGCGGGTCTCGCCGCAGCGGCCGCAACCCAGCAGCCCCTCGGCTTCGGCTTGGGCCAGCGCCCCTCCGCACCGGGTGCACCGAGCCAGTTCGCCACAAGCTCGACACGCCAGGACACGGATCCTGCCGGTGCGGTTCAGGATGCAGATCACCCGACCGTCCGGCCGCTCGAGCTCAGCGTGGGCTGCCGTCGCCAGCCGCTCCGAGAACAGCCCCGTCCGTGGGTCGTCGCCAGTTCGGTCGACCACTTCCACCACCGGCCACCCCCGGCGCTCGACCGCCCGGTCCGTGGTGACCATCGTGCGGCCTTCGCTGAGCGCCAGCGGCGGGCACGGGCTCACCAGCAACACCGGTGCGCCGTCGCGCTTGCCCCGTTCGACCACCACATCGACAGCCGACCAGGTGGGGCTGCGCTCCTCGCGATATGCCTCGTCGTGGGCGTCCAGCACGACCGCAGCCCGCAGCCGCTCCATGGGTGCCCACGCAGCAACCCGGGTGCCCACCACGACACACCCCCCGGCTCGCGCCCGAGCCCACGCATCGGGCAGCAGCGCCACCGGCACGCGGGCAGCACGGAGCCGGTCGACCAGATGATCGGCCCGGCTCCTCGAAGGTGCCAGCACCAGCACGCCGTCGGGCCCGGTGCGGTGCACCAGCTCCAAGACGAGCAAGGCGGCATCGAGGGAAGGTGCCAATCGGACCACGGACGATCTGCCGTCCGCCAGTGCGGCGTCCACCAGTGCCACTGATCCACCACCCGGTGAGGGCGGAGACGGTGGGGCGTCAGGAGCTGGCGGCAGCGTACGCACCACCCGGGGCGGCGAGGCGGTGCCGAGGAACGACGAATGAGGACCAGCCCATCGCCACGATGCCCACTCGGCCAACGCCACTACCGACGGGGGCGGACCCATGCCGCTCGAGCCAGCCAGGTCGAGCGGGTGCACGCCCGGGTCGGAGGTCACGTCTACTTCGACCACCCACGCGGCCACCCGTCGCCCGTGCAACGGGATGCGGACCCGGCTGCCGACCTCGATGGCGTCGGCCATGGCAGCCGGTACCGAGTAGTCGAACCGCCGATGGATGGCGGGCACGTCGGGAACGACTCGGACGATTCTGACGGCGGGGACTTCGCCGACAGCGAGGACGCCAAGAACGGAAGGGACGGTGTCGACGGGGGTATCCCCCGTCGCACCGTCCCTGTCTCTACCGTCCCTGTCTCTGCCGTCCCTGTCTCTGCCGTCCTCGGCTACATCGTCCACGGCGCCGGCGCCCATGTCGCGTATCTCCAAGGGGCGCCGTGCGCCGCTCAGAGTCCGAGCGCCTGCTTCAGGTCGTCGGCCCGGTCGGTGCTCTCCCAGGTGAAGTCCTTTTCGGCCCGACCGAAGTGACCGTATGCGGCCGTCTTGCGATAGATCGGGCGCTTCAAGTCCAGGTCGCGCACGATGGCGGCGGGGCGGAGGTCGAAGATCTCGTCGACGGCCTTGGCAATGGCGGCCGGGTCGACCTTCTCGGTACCGAAGGTCTCGACCAGCAGGGACACGGGACGGGCCACACCGATGGCGTAGGCCACCTGGACCTCGCACCGCTCAGCGGCACCGGCGGCAACCACGTTCTTGGCCACCCAGCGCGCCGCGTAGGCGGCGGAGCGGTCGACCTTGGACGGGTCCTTGCCGGAGAAGGCACCACCACCGTGGCGGGCCATGCCTCCGTAGGTGTCGACGATGATCTTCCGGCCGGTGAGGCCGGTGTCGGCGTGGGGGCCTCCGAGCTCGAACACGCCGGTCGGGTTGGCCAGGATCCGGACGTTCGAGCAGTCGAGCTCCGGCGGCAGCAGCGGGTTGATCACGTTGTTCGTGAGGTCCGGCAGCAGCAGGGTCTCCAAGTCGATGCCCGGGTCGTGCTGTGTGGAGATGAGGACCGTCTCGAGTGCGATCGGGCGACCGTTCTCGTAGGTCACGCTGACCTGGGTCTTGCCGTCAGGGCGCAGGTACGGCAGCGTGCCGACCCGACGGACCTGGGCCAGGCGCTGGGCGAGCCGATGGGCCAGCCAGATGGGCATGGGCATCAGGTCGGGAGTCTCGTCGCAGGCGTAACCGAACATCATCCCCTGGTCGCCGGCGCCCTGAGAGTTGAGCTGGTCCTCGCCGCCGGTTCCGGCCCGGACCTCGAACGCCTTGTCGACGCCCTGGCCGATGTTTGGCGACTGCTCGTCGATCGACACGATGACACCGCAGGTGTTGCCGTCGATGCCGTAGGCGTCGTCGTCGTACCCGATGTCGAGGACGGTCTGGCGCACCAGCTTCGGGATGTCCACATAGGTGGTCGTGGTGATCTCCCCCGCCACCAGGACCAGCCCGGTGGTGAGCAGGGTCTCACAGGCGACACGGCTGTCCGGGTCCTCGGCCAGCAGCGCGTCGAGCACCGAGTCCGAAATCTGGTCGGCCATCTTGTCGGGGTGTCCCTCGGTGACGGACTCCGAGGTGAAGGTGTATCGGCTGCTCACGGCTAGTTCCATCCTTGGTTGTCTGGTCGTCGGGCTCTCGTGCGGCGTCGACGGTAGGTAGTGCTGGCGGTACGGCGGTACGGCGGTTCGGCAATGAAGACAGTGCGGCCGGGTGCTCGATGACAGCGGCTCCGGGCCGGGCAGACAACGCTACCCGCGGCCGGTGCACCGACGCTACGCCCCGGATCCTCCGATCAGCGGGCAAACCCTATCCAATACCGCATCGGCAACCAGGGACTTGGCCGCCAGGGGCACCGAGGTGACCGTTCCGTCGGCACCGAAGATGGTGACGGCATTGGTGTCGTGGTCGAAACCGACCTGGGGGGCAGACACGTCGTTGGCCACCATCAGGTCGACCCCCTTGGCGACCAACTTGGCCCGGGCCCGCTCGGACACGTCGTCGGTTTCTGCCGCGAATCCCACCAGCACCTGGCCGGGGCGGCGACGCCGGCCCAGCTCGGCGAGGATGTCGTTGGTGGCCTCGAGCACCAGGTCAGGGATGCCATCGGCCTTGTGCAGCTTGGTGTCCACGACCACCTTGGGACGGAAGTCGGCTACGGCGGCGGCCATCACCACGACGTCGGCATCCTGGGCCCTGGCCAACATGACCTGCTCCATCTCCTCCGCCGTCTCGACATCTACCACCTCGGCTCCGGGCGGACGAGGCTGGCTGCTGGTGGTGACCAGCACCACCTGGGCCCCGCGCCGGACGGCCGCGGCGGCAACGGCGTGGCCTTGCTTGCCCGAGGATCGGTTGGTGATGAAACGAACGGGATCGATGGCCTCGCGGGTTCCACCGGCCGAAACCAGCACCCGCACTCCGGTGAGGTCTCCGGCCGTGCCAGCGGTGCTGGCGGTGTTGGCGGTGCTGGCGGACCGGGCCTCGAGCATTGCGAGCACGGCCGCCACGATGTTGGACGGCTCGGCCATCCGGCCCGATCCCACATCTCCCCCGGCGAGACGCCCGTCCTCTGGGGGGACGACGAAGACGCCGCGCGACCGGAGCGTGTCCAGGTTGTCGCGGACCGACGGGTGCTCCCACATTTCTGTGTGCATGGCCGGGCACACCAGCACCGGAGCAGCCGTCGCCACCAGCGTGGTCGTCAACAGATCGTCGGCGATGCCTGCGGCGTAGCGGGCCAGCAGGTCGGCGGTGGCGGGTGCTACAACGATCAGGTCGGCCAACTGTCCGAGCCTGGTGTGCGGAATGGGCGACGCCTCGTCCCACACGCTCATCTGCGTGGGCTCTGATCCCAAAGCATCGAACGTGGCCCGACCGACGAACCGGGTGGCCCGCTCGGTCAAGACCGGCGCGACGTGCACCCCGGCGTCAACGAGGCGTCGGCAGACCTCGACCGCCTTGTAGGCGGCGATGCCCGCGGACACGCCGAGCACGACGAAGGGCTGTACACCCTTGTCGTCACCAGAACCCTCCGGCGTCACCTGTCCCACATCCATCCCCCCGCACGTCGTACCCCGGCGCAGTAGCCGGGGCGGCGTGTCACTCGGCGGACTCGTCCTTGGCCTCGGCGATGGCCTCGGCAACGGCCTCCTCGACTGCGAGCTCGACCGCTCCCTCGATCAGCGCGAGTGCTGCGGCCTCAGCGGCCTCGGCAGCGGCGATCTCTTCGGGGTCAGGGCGGGAGTAGGTGCACTTGCCCTCAGCGACCTCTTCGAATGCGATCGAGAGCGGCTTGCCAGAAGCCGAAGCGACCTGGGGCGGGACGACCACGCCGATGCCCTCGCCCAGCGAGTTGTAGTAGCTGTTGACCTGGCGCGCCCGACGAGATGCCAGCGCCACCAAGGTGAACTTCGAGTCGACCTTGTCGAGGAGGTCCTCGATGGGCGGGTCCATCAGGGTGGTCGGGTTCTGAGCCATCACAGTCCTTCGGGCATGTCGGGGGGTGGGAACCCAGCAGAGGTGCTGGGCCGTGCGGTGCGTCCGGTTCCCTAGTGGGCTCTCGAACGACGAAGGGCCAGTATAGAGGCCACATCGGCGGTGGCTTGCGCAACGGTGTCATTGACCACCACAGCATCCGCGATCCCTCGGCCTTCGCGCTCTTCTGCGGCACCTTCGGCGAGGCGGCGAGCGATGTGCTCCTCATCGTCTCCTCGGGCCCGCAGGCGCACCTCTTGCACCTCGGGCGAGGGCGGGAGCAGCAGGATCAGCGTGGCATCGGGCCGGAGTCTCCGGACCTGACGTGCACCCTGCAGGTCGATCTCCAAGAGCACGTCCCGTCCGGGCTCGGGATCCGTGACCGGGGTGCCGTACAGGTTGCCGATGAACTCGGCCCACTCGAAGAACCCGTCGGCAGCCACCCGGGCTTCGAAGGTCGGCCGATCGACGAACACGTAGGCGTCTTCGTCCTCGCCGGGGCGTCGGAGCCTGGTCGTCCAGGATCGGCTGAGCCACAGACGCGGGTCCGACTCGACCAGGCGGGCGGCGATGGTTCCCTTGCCGGCCCCGCCAGGACCGAACAAGACGAACACCAATGAGTCGTCAGCGGGCCCGTGAGAACCCGGGGAAGTTCCGCTCAGCGGGCGGTCTCACGGAGGAGGGACTCGCGCTGGTTGGAGCCGAGGCCCTGCAGCCGGCGGCTCTCGGAGATGCCTACCGTCTCCATGAGACGGCGTGCCTTCACCTTGCCGAGGCCGGGCAGCGACTCGAGCACGGACAGCACCTTCATCTTGCCGACGGTCTCGTTTCCTTCGGCCATGACCAAGAGCTCAGACAGGTCGATCGAGCCGAGCTTGAGCTTCTCTTTGACCTCGGCCCGCTCGCGGCGGACTCTGGCGGCCTTGGCCAGTGCGGCCTGGCGCTGTTCGGGCGTGAGTGCTGGCGGTTGCGGCATGACCGGAACGATAGCGCCTCGACGGCGTTCGGTCATGTGAAAGTCGATGAGCGGTCCAAGGCCGGCCACTGACGGCAACCCGTCGCACCGGTGATGGCCGATACTGGAGCGGTGCCAGCGATCGACCTCAATGCGGACCTCGGTGAGCATGACGTCTTCACTGCTGGGGACCTCGCGCTGTTGGACCTCGTCACGAGCGCCAGCCTGGCCTGTGGTTTCCATGCCGGAAACCGCGCCGTGATGCGCCGAGCAGCCGAGGAGT